>NZ_KB850142.1:1503464-1803464 GCF_000369685.1 Acinetobacter sp. CIP 102136 | reverse complement strand
CAGGTTATGTGAACCGCGAAGACCGTCCGCGTCAACCACAATTCCGTAAAGGTGCGACTGTAGAAACTGTTTCAGTAGATGTAGCACTAGATACGGTCATTGCAAATATCCAGGGCAAAAAAGTATTAGGTATTGGTTCACCGCGTGCATCACTTGAATCAAACTTCGCACTTCGTGAGTTGGTGGGTCAAGAGAACTTCTCAACAGGTCTGTCTCAAAAAGAGCAAAACCTGGTTGAATTGGCAGCTTCTATCATGCAAACCGAGGGTGTTTACAACCCGAACATGCGTGAAATTGAAAGCTACGATGCTGTGTTAATTTTGGGTGAAGACCTGACCCAAACTGCGCCTCGTATGGCTTTATCTGTTCGCCAGGCTGCGAAAAATAAAGGTAAAGAGATGGCGGCAGAGCGCCGTACGCAAGAATGGTTGGCTGAGCCGGTACAACGTATTGCCCAAGATGCGAAATCTCCGATTTACATCCTGGCTGCGACACAAACCCGTTTGTCTGATGTTGCTGAAGGTGAAGTGGTTGCTTCTCCAAATGATATCGCGCGTTTAGGTTTTGCAGTTGCTGCAGCAGTTGCGGGTGAAACGATTCTTGGTTTAGATGACGATGCCAAAGCATTTGCACAAATCATTGCGGACACTTTAAAAGCTGCGAAGAAACCACTGATCATCTCGGGTACAAGCTTGCAAGATCCTGCCATTATGGAAGCTGCTGCACAAGTTGCACAGAATCTGGGTAATGCAGGTCTGACCTTGACGGTTCCTGAAGTGAACTCGATGGGTATGGCGATCTTCGGTGGTCAAAGCCTAGAGCAAGCATTTGCACAAGATTACGATACTGTAATTGTGGTTGAAAACGACCTTTACCGTCGTCTTCCTGCTGCACAGGTCGATGCTGCACTTGCAGGCAAAGATGTGATCGTACTGGATCACTCTGAAACTGCAACAGTGAAAAAAGCCGATATCGTGCTTTCTGCTGCGTCGTTTGCTGAAGGTGATGGTACTGTCGTTTCTCAAGAAGGCCGTGCACAACGTTTCTACCAAGTGTATGACCCAAGCTACTACAATCCTGAATTGGCGATCAAGGAGTCTTGGCGCTGGTTACACGCTCTGGAAACAGGCGTAAAAGGCAAAGCGATTTCTTGGACTTTACTGGATGATGTGATCGAGTCAGTGGCGAAAAACGTTCCTGCGCTTGAAGGCATTCTGGATGTTGCACCTGATGCGGGCTTCCGTGTTCATGGCTTGAAAGTGGCACGTGAACCACGTCGTTACTCAGGTCGTACTTCAATGCGTTCACCATTGTCTGTACATGAGCCGAAACAGCCTACAGATAAAGATTCTGCATTAACGTTCTCGATGGAAGGTTATGTCGGAGACCAGACCCCATCTCCACTGGTTCCATTTGCATGGTCTGCAGGCTGGAACTCGCCACAAGCTTGGAACAAGTTCCAGGAAACTGTAGGTGGTTCACTGAAAGGTGGTGATTCAGGCGTTCGTTTATTCGACCGTTTGGCAAAACGTCCGGCACGTACATTCGTTGCACCGGCACCTGTTCTGGTAAATGCTGAAAGCTTCCGTCTGGTACCGATGCACCATATCTTTGGTTCAGGTGAATTCACGGTAAAAACACCAGCGATGGAAACACGTATTCCTGAAGCGGTATTTGCAGTGGGTGAGCAGGATGCAGCGCGCCTGAATGTTCAAGATGGTCAGACAATCACGGTGAAAGCAGGTGAGACGTCAATCGTTCTTCCAGTTCAAGTGATTGAATATTTACCGACAGGTTATATTGGCTACCCAATCGGTCTGGCACCGACGGTATCTCTTGCAGAGCCTGTTTCAGTCGCGGTAGGAGTGTAATTCATGGAACAAGAATTAATCCGTCAAACGCCGCTGTGGGCTGAAAACTGGCCAATTGCCTATTCAGTCATTCAAGCGATTGTGATCTTGCTGGTTGTAGTACTGATCGCTGCGTTGATGTCTTTTATTGAACGTCGTTTACTCGGCTTGTGGCAAGACCGTTACGGTCCGAACCGTGTTGGTCCGGGCGGTATGTTCCAGATTGTTGCCGACATGCTGAAAATCATGTTCAAGGAAGACTGGACACCTAAGTTTGCTGACAAATTGACGTTCCGTATGGCGCCAGCAGTTGCGATGGCAACTGCGGTACTGTCGTTCATGGTTATTCCTGTATCACCTTATTTAGGTGTAGCAGACATGAACATCGGCCTGTTGTTCTTTATGGCAATGGCGGGTATTGCAGTTTATGCAGTCCTGTTCGGTGGCTGGTCATCAAACAACAAATATGCCTTACTGGGCGGTTTGCGTTCTGCAGCTCAGACCATTTCGTATGAAGTGTTCTTGGGTATCTCGTTGATGGGTGTGGTGGCAATTGCCGGTTCATTCAACATGCGTGAAATTGTTGAAGCGCAAAAAGATGTCTGGTTTGTGATTCCTCAGTTCCTTGGCTTCCTGATCTTCGTGGTTGCAGGTGTGGCGGTAACGCATCGTCACCCATTTGACCAACCAGAAGCAGAACAGGAACTGGCAGAAGGTTACCATGTCGAATACGGCGGTATGAAATGGGGGATGTTCTTCGTTGCGGAATACGTCAACGTGGTACTGATCTCTGCATTGATCGTGACGTTATTCTTCGGTGGCTGGCTTGCGCCATTCAACCTTGATATTCCGTTCCTTCCAGCAGCATTCTGGTTCATTATCAAAACAGCATTCTTTGTAATGATGTTTGTACTGGCGCGTGGTTCTTTAATGCGTCCACGTTATGACCAGGTGATGAACTTTGGTTGGAAAATTTGCTTGCCATTGGCGTTGGTTAACCTTTTGGTAACTGGTGCTGTGATTCTGATGAATCAGGCCTAAGACAGCAGGGAGAACAAAATGTTTAAATTTCTAGCTGGATTCGGGTCAATCGTTCGTTCGTTGTGGATGGTGTTCAGCCACGCAACACGTAAACGTGACACCATTTTATATCCGGAAGTGCCGGCCGAAGAAATCGTGCCACCACGCTTCCGTGGTCGTATCGTATTGACGCGCGACCCTGATGGCGAAGAACGCTGTGTGGCATGTAACCTGTGTGCGGTTGCCTGTCCGGTAGGCTGTATTTCACTACAAAAAGCAGAACGTGAAGATGGTCGCTGGTATCCGGAATTTTTCCGTATCAACTTCTCGCGTTGTATTTTCTGCGGTATGTGTGAAGAAGCGTGTCCAACCACTGCGATTCAGATGACCCCGGACTTCGAGCTTGGCGAATATGTTCGTCAGGACTTGGTCTATGAAAAAGAACACCTGCTGATTTCTGGTCCTGGTAAATATCCTGACTATAACTTCTACCGTGTAACCGGTATGGCAGTTGCAGGCAAGGACAAAGGTCAAGCACAGCGTGAAAGTGCACCTGTTGATGTACGGAGTCTATTACCATGATGTGGCCATTTTATTTAATGGCCCTCGTGGCCATTGTCTCTACGGTTCGCGTGGTCACTAACGCGAATCCGGTACATGCTTTATTAAGCCTGATCGTCTCATTGCTTGCAGTCGCAGGCATGTTCCTGATCGTCGGTGCACCATTCGCTGGTGCGCTGGAAGTAATTGTTTATGCGGGCGCGATCATGGTGTTGTTCGTGTTCGTGGTGATGATGCTGAACCTAGGTGAGCAGACCGTTGAACAAGAACGAAAATGGTTGACTTCATCGGCTTGGGCTTATCCGGCGTTGATGAGCTTCCTGATCGGTTTGGTGCTGGTATGGGTATTAAACTCTGATTACACACAAGCTTCACTGGTAATGGGTACAGAAATGGTGGGCCCGAAAGCAGTGGGTCAAGCACTCTTTACGCAATACTTGTTGTTGGTTGAAGTTGCCGCGATGTTATTGCTTGCTGCCTTGGTAGCTGCATTCCATTTGGGTAAACGTGAACCAGATGCAGAAGAGGAAAAAGAATAATGGGCAACATCCCTTTAGAGCATGGTTTGATCGTTGCATCTATTCTCTTTGCACTGGGTTTTTACGGTGTAATGGTGCGACGCAACCTACTATTTATTTTAATGAGCCTTGAAATCATGATGAACGCTGCTGCTTTAGCGTTCGTCCTGGCGGGCAGTGCATGGGCACAGCCAGATGGTCAGATCATGTTTATCCTGATCCTGACGCTTGCTGCGGCAGAGGCTTGTATTGGTCTTGCGATCGTCCTTCAGTTCTATCATCGCTTCCATCACCTGGATGTGGATGCTGCTAGTGAGATGCGCGGATGAGTTATTTATATCTAACAATTTTATTTCCGCTCATTGGTTTTGTCCTGTTAGCGGCGGGGCGCAACAAGCTCCCGGAATCTGTTGCAGCCATTATTGGTGTCGGTGCAGTCGGTTTATCTGCACTGTTCGCACTGATTGCAGGGATGGACTTTGTGAATAATGGTTCAACTGCAGTTGTGCAACATCTTTGGACCTGGTTCAGTGTTGGCGGTTTTGCTCCGGGCATCAGCTTACAGCTGGATGGCTTGTCTTTATTGATGCTGGGCATGGTGACAGGTGTGGGTTTCTTGATTCACATCTTTGCATCATGGTACATGCGCGGTGAAGAAGACTTCGCACGTTTCTTCTCTTACTTCAACCTGTTCGTTGCGAGCATGTTGTTGCTGGTATTGGGCGATAACCTGGCTTTATTGTTCCTGGGCTGGGAAGGCGTAGGTCTGTGTTCATACCTGCTGATCGGTTATTACTACCAGAACCCTGCAAACGGTCTGGCGGCAATCAAGGCATTTACCGTGACCCGTATCGGTGACGTATTCTTGCTGATTGCCATGTTCCTGATCTTCCAGCAATTCGGTACCTTGAACATTCATTACATCGTTGAAAATGCAGCGACTGTAATGACCCAAAGTTCATCTTTGACCATCTGGACAGCATTGTTATTGTTCTTGGGTGCGGCGGGTAAATCTGCACAGATCCCGTTACAAACATGGTTAGCCGATGCGATGGCAGGTCCAACACCTGTTTCTGCATTGATCCATGCTGCAACGATGGTAACAGCGGGTGTTTACCTGTGCTGCCGTCTATTCGCAGTCTTTGAACTTGCACCAGAAGTGATGGTATTTATTTCGATCACAGGTGCGGTGACCTTGCTTGTGGCTGGTTTTGCTGCACTGGTTCAAACCGACATCAAACGTATTCTGGCATACTCAACCATGAGTCAGCTCGGTTATATGTTTATGGCGGTAGGTGCTGAAGCATACCAGGCAGGTCTGTTCCATATGCTGACTCACGCATTCTTCAAGGCATTATTGTTCTTGTCGTCTGGTGCGGTGATTCTGGCTTACCATCACGAACAAAACATCTTCAAGATGGGCGGTCTGTTCTACAAGAACAAATTCCTGTTTGCATGTTTCGCGATTGGTGGCGGTGCATTGGCAGCGATTCCATTCCTGACGATTGGTTTCTTCTCAAAAGATGCGATTCTTGCTGCAGTCTGGACGCAAAGTCATATTGCTGGTTTACCAGTGTATAACACGCTGTACTGGGTGGGTGTTGCAGGTGCATTCTTAACGTCTATTTATACATTCCGTTTAATCTGGGTTGTATTCTTCGGCAAAGAAAACACGCCTTATCATGAAATCAAAGGTGCAACTTACTGGGCGCCACTGGCGATTCTTGCTGTACTTTCAACAGGTCTGGCGATCGTACTAAAAGCACCGGTAATGAGTGTTCTGGATGCTGCACAAATTCCAGCCTTCATTATTCCTGAAGCGCTTGAAGCAGGTGCACATGGTGCTGAATACATCGCAATTGCTGTTGCTTTGACAGGTCTTGCAGTGGGTGTCGTACTGTTCGCTTTTGCTTACAATGCAGTCAAACGTTTTGCAGCCACTTCTGTAGGTGCTGGCCTGGTCAACATCTGCCGTAATGCATTAGGTTTCGATACGCTGTATGACCTCATTTTCGTGAAGCCATATTTAATGTTCGCGAAGATCTTTGGTCGTGATCCAATTGATGGCCTATGGCTGGTACTTCCTGCACTTGTTAAAGGTGGTCACAGCTTTACAAGTTCACGTCAAACCGGTTCACTGCGTGAATATGCATCTAGTATGGGGCTCGGTGTCGTTGTCCTACTGATGATCTTGATCGTGATTCAGGTCGTGGGGAAATAAAATGGAAGCTCCAAACAATATTATTTTGCCGGCTCTGATCCTCATTCCGTTCATTGCAGGTTTCATATGCTGGTTGGTCGATAAACTCGACCAACACTTGCCGCGTTATATCGCGCTAATCGGTATGCTGGTGACGTTGGTCTTGACCATCGTCCTTTGGCAGACTGGTACTTATAACTATGAATTAGGCGGTGCTACACCTTCGTGGGCTGCCGAATTCAAATTGCCTTGGATTCAAACCCTGGGCATTAACATTCACTTGGCAGTGGATGGTTTATCACTTCTTATGGTTGGCTTGACTGCACTCCTGGGTGTGCTGGCAGTAGGCTGTTCGTGGGGTGAGATTCAAAAGAACGTTGGTTTCTTCCACTTGAACCTTTTATGGTCGTTGGGTGGTGTCATCGGTGTCTTCCTTGCGATTGACCTGTTCCTGTTCTTCTTCTTCTGGGAGATGATGCTGGTACCGATCTACTTCCTGATTGCCCTTTGGGGTCATAAAGGGGCAGAAGGCAAGTCACGTGTTTATGCAGCTAACAAGTTCTTCATTTACACGCAGGTTGCCGGTTTGGTGATGCTGATTGGTATCCTGGGTCTGGTGACTGTGGGCTATACCATGACGGGTGAAATCCGTTTCGACTACAACTATTTATTAGGTGTGGCGAATACGCTTGATGCTCAGGCGCCAGCGGTTGCTTATGCATTCATGATCTGTTTATTCATCGGTTTTGCGGTAAAACTTCCAGTTTTCCCATTACACGGCTGGTTACCAGATGCGCATGCGCAAGCACCAACAGCGGGTTCTGTCGATCTTGCAGGTATCTTGATTAAGACTGCGGCGTACGGTTTATTACGTTTCGTGATTCCGTTCTTCCCGGCAGCATCTGCACAGTTTGCAGACTTCGCAATCATTCTTGGTTTAATCGGTATTTTCTACGGTGCTTGGTGTGCTTTCCAGCAAACCGACATGAAACGCCTGTTGGCTTATACCTCTATTTCACACATGGGCTTCGTTTTACTTGCGATCTACGCAGGTAACATCCTGACCTTCCAAGGTCTGATGATCATGATGTTGGCACATGGTATTTCATCTGCTGCACTGTTCATTATGTGTGGTCAGGTATATGAGCGTGTACATACGCGTGATATGCGTTTGATGGGTGGTATGCGTGGTCAGTTCCCGTATCTTGCATTCTTCCTGATGTTCTTCGTTGCGGCGTTGGTGGGTATTCCAGGTCTAGGTAACTTCATTGGTGAGTTCCTGATCCTGATGGGTGCTTATGCGAAATTCCCGGCGTTTACCATTCTTGCGGCAATCAGCTTGGTATTTGCGGGTCTGTACGGTCTGATCCTGATTCACAAAGCCTTGTTTGGTGTACCAAATGAAGCGCAACAGCAGCATTATACAAATCCGTTAAAAGATCTAAATGCACGTGAAATCGCATTATTGTTGATCTGTGCGTTTGGTCTACTTTGGCTTGGTCTATATCCACAAAGCTTCCTTGACGTTTCTAACTCAAGCATGGCGTGGTTAGCGAATAGCTACATTCCAGTTCAAGAAGTGGTTGAAGTTGCTGATCAAGTAACGACTCAACTTGAAAATGTGGAGATCCAATAAGCCATGAACTTCACAATGTCTTTTTCTGAGCTTATGCCTCTAGCACCTGTGATGATCGTGTCGTTAACTGCGATCGTCGTGATGTTGCTGACCGCAATCAAGCGTAACCATAACTTGGTGGCTACCACCACGGTGATTGGTTTAAACCTTGCTGCGTTCTATATCATTTTCGTTTTGTTGGCAGGCGTGTTTGCACCTGCCAACGTGATGAATCTGTTCATCGTAGATCCATTTACGATGCTGTACCAGTTTGTGATCCTGATTGCTGCACTTGCATGTGCAACGCTATCTCACGCGTATATCGAAACCTATAAAGATAACCGTGAAGAGCTGTATATCCTGATGCTGACATCCGTTGCGGGTGCCATGCTGATGGTAGCAAGCTCACACTATGCATCATTCTTTATCAGCCTTGAGTTGATGTCGATTCCTGTATATGGTTTGTTGGCATATACACATCAACGTTCTCAATCGCTTGAAGCGGGTGTGAAATATCTGGTGCTTTCAGCAACTGCGTCTGCAATGCTGCTCATGGGTATGGCATATATTTATGCATATACAGGTACTTTAAGTTTCGTTGCTGAACCAGGCAAACTGTTTACCGTATTCAGTCAACCGGCTGTCGTGATTGGTCTGGCATTAATTGTATTTGCAGTAGCATTTAAATTATCGCTGGCACCATTCCACAAATGGACACCAGACGTATACGCTGGTGCGCCAGCGCCAATCGCGACTTTCCTTGCGACAGTTGCAAAAGTGGCGATGATTGGTCTTTTTGTTCGTTATGCATTGTCTTCAGGTTTAATTTTGGCAGACAGCTTCGTCACCATCATTTCGATTATTGCGGTTCTGTCTATCCTTGCAGGTAACTTGCTGGCGGTTCGCCAGGTGAACTTGAAACGTATCTTGGCATACTCTTCAATTGCACACTTTGGTTATTTGCTGGTTGCCATCGTAAGTTCACGTAATACGGATTTCTTACAGGTTCAAGGTTTCGCGACTTTTGAAAGTGTAAACGTCTACGTGATTACCTATGTATTAACCACGATCGGTGCGTTCGGTGTTGTTACGCTGATGTCTAGTCCGTATAACAATACGGATGAAGCGGGTAGTCTGGCTGAATACCGTGGTCTGTTCTGGCGCCGTCCAGTATTGACTGCTGTATTGACGGTGATGATGCTGTCTCTTGCAGGTATTCCATTAACTGCCGGCTTTATCGGTAAGTTCCTGGTGATAAAAACTGCGGTTGCAGGCGAAGCCTGGTTCCTGACTGCGATGGTCATCTTGGGTTCTGGTATCGGTCTGTACTACTACCTGCGTGTGATGGTTGTGCTTTACATGACACCACCTGAAACACCACGTCTAGATGCGGTGAATCATTGGGGCCAAAAAGTGGGTGGTATCATGGTACTTCTTGCTGCGCTTGCGGTACTTGTGATTGGTGTCTACCCAGATCCAGTGATTGCAGTATCTAAATATGCATTCTTTGCCATGTCACCTGAATTGCAACAGTTCATTTTCACTTTGGTTCAAAGTGGTTTTAACTAATATCTGCAAAGATTGACGTTATTACAAAAAAGCCTCCATGATTGGGGGCTTTTTTATTTATACAAATCAATAAAAGCCTTTATAATAGCGGAAATTTATCTTTAACCTTTTAGGTGTTCTCCCGTGGCAATCCATGAAATCCGTCATCCACTCATTCGACATAAGCTTGGTTTACTCCGTCGTGCAGATATCAGTACCAAGAATTTCCGTGAGTTAGCTCAAGAAGTGACCATGCTTCTGACTTATGAAGCAACTAAAGACCTGCCAATGGTTGAACATGATATTGATGGCTGGAATGGTGCTGTTACAGTTGATCGTATTGCGGGTAAAAAAATCACGGTTGTGCCAATTCTACGTGCCGGTATTGGCATGCTTGACGGTTTCCTGAACCTGATTCCAAGTGCGAAAGTATCGGTACTTGGTTTAGAGCGTGATGAAGAAACTCTGGAAGCACGTACCTATTATAAAAAACTGGTTCCAGACGTACAAAACCGTATCGCAATGATCATTGATCCAATGTTGGCGACCGGTTCTTCTTTAGTGGCTGCAATTGATGTACTGAAAGCCAGCGGCTGTAAAGATATTCGTGTGATGGTTCTAGTTGCTGCACCAGAAGGCATTAAGCGTGTAGAAGCTACGCATCCGGATGTTGTGATTTTTACTGCTTCTATCGATAATGGCTTAAATGAAAATGGTTATATCGTTCCAGGTCTTGGCGATGCTGGGGATAAAATCTTTGGTTCAGTTCAAAAAGACTAATTTTTGAATATGATGAAAAAAGGGGCTACTACAGCCTCTTTTTTATATAATGTAGACAGGGCATTTTCAGGATAGGACAATAGCATGAAAGATGAATTGTATCAGGGCAAAATCAAACAGTATGACCCTGCCAAAGGTTTCGGTTTTATTGGCTGCGCTGAGGGAGATGTATTCTTCCATATTTCAGACTTCCCTGCGGCAGAAGGCGAGCCAAAACGCAATGAACGTGTGAAATTTAATGTTGTTGAAAATGGCGATAAGTACAAAGCGATCAAGATTGAACGTGTCGAAGACAACTCAAAGAAAGCTAAAAAAACCAAAGTCGCGACACACAATAAATCAATTACATCGGCATTGCTAAACAACTTCCGTGGTTAATGGATTATTCTCATACTTAATCCTTTTTTAATCACATTTAAAAAGAGGCTTCCGAGCCTCTTTTTTTATAGTATCACCGCTTACATATTCAAAGAGACAGACAACACATAAAAAGTCCACTAAACAGCAACAATGCTGAACATTTCCTTTGGCTTAGAATACAAATTAAATGAATTCTATAGAGAACAGTGTCATGTTTACGGATGGAAAAATTAAAACTTACGATTCCGAACGTGGTATGGGCACTCTAGAGCTCATTGAGGTAGCTCAAGAGTTAAGTTTCAAGTTGCAGGATCTACCTTTGCCTGAAATTGAGCCAAAAATTGGAGAGCGACTTAAATTTAGAATCATTCCCCACCAAGAAAGCATGACCTTAGACAACATGGTACGTCTGGATATTAAAGTGCAGGATGAATTTATGCCAGAAGTCGTCGCCTTGCAATCCTTGGCACCTACAGTGTCTGTTCCGGTACGTAATTCAATTTTCTTTAGTCCGACCCTATGGCTGGCATTGGCATCAGCTGTTGGCTTTATGATTTTTGGCGAAGTATAAATAAAAAAGAAATTTTCTTTTTTTACTTTTAACTAGGGATCTATTCTTCTGTCATAAAAAAACTTCTAGTTTTTTGTTTCTGCTTTAGAGAATTTGACAAAAGCTTTTCAGTCTCTTTTTGATTACAATCATAAAAAATATTAAAGATAAGAGCGAATTATGTTTCAAGAGGGGAAAATCAAAACCTATAACGAAGATCGTGGTTTTGGTTTTATTCAGATCGAAGGGCAATCCAAAGATTTATTTTTCCATGTCAAAGACTTTCCCAATAAAAATATTCCGCCAAAAATGGGAGAAAAATTAAAGTTTTTGATTGTGGAAGATAATGGAAAGTTTAAGGCAAACCATATTGTTCGCTTGGATATTAAGCAAGAAGTTCCTGTTACACAAAACAATGATCTACATGGAGATACTGAAACCAGAGCTTCTCTACATTATGAAAAGAAAAAATCATCAACTATATTAAAAATAATCACACTATCAGGACTGGTGATTATTGTGATTCTTGCTGGTCTTGTTTATAACAAATATCAAAGCTACCAAATTCAAAAACAGCAAAAGCTTGAAGGACTGATGGTAGAGCAGCAACGAATTGTCGCTGAGCAGCGAGCAGCGCAAGGTGATCTACCTATGCAAGGATTATCTGAGCAGGGCAGGAAGAACCTGGAAAATCACGGCACTGAGTTAAGAAGCCAAAGTAACCCCATTAATCCGAAAATTTCAGAAACGGCTTCGCCATCTGTGTCTCAATTTAAATGCGATGGTCGAGAACACTGTGGTCAGATGGGTTCTTATGAGGAAGCATTATTTTTTATTCGTAACTGTCCAAATACTAAAATGGATGGTGACGGAGATGGGATACCATGTGAAAGTCAATTTTGATGAATCATAAAAAAAGCACCTTGAGGTGCTTTTAATATTTTAGCTTTCACAAAAATTCATAAAGGCTCTTAGACCTGGGCCCTGATATTTCTGGCGATGTACCAGCATAAACAGAGGACGAGTCAGTGACCAGAATGGTGTATCCAGAATCACCAATTGACCTTTTTCACGTAAAGGCTCAATTGCAAGTTTGGAAATGCAGGACATACCAATTCCGCCCGCTACAATTTTTAAAATCGCTTCATTATGACCGAGTGTCAGACGGATATTAGCATCTGGCACATCTTTTAAAATGGCATTATCAAACACCTCACGGGTACCTGAACCTTCTTCACGCAAAATCCATTCAACAGATTTGAAATCTTCAGCGGTTAGTTCACGGTTCAATTGCGCAAGAGGATGGTCTGGCGCACAGCACACGGCCAGCTCATCATCACGCCAATGGATACATTGTAGCTGTGGCAGATGACAAGATCCTTCGATCAGGGCAAGATCCAGCTGGAACTGATTCACTGCTTCAATCATTTGACGGGTATTACCGACTTGAAGCTGTAAATGTGCTTGCGGCTTGATTTTCAAGAAATCGGCCATGAGGTCAGGAATCAGGTAATCAGAAATCGTCAGGGTCGCACCTAAACGTAAATCGATACTTTGAAGCTCACCTTTAGCGACTTGTTCAAAAGATTCACAACGACCTAAAATTTCCAGGGCTTGAGGGAGAAGAAAGCGCCCTAGGTCATTTAGCTGTAAACGTTTGCCTAGACGGTCAAATAGTGGAGCACCCAGACCATCTTCCAGATCTGCTAAAGCCATACTAGCCGCACTTTGTGTAAGCTTGACGGCATCGCTAGCCTTCGTTACGGTACCCTCTTGTGCCACTGCTACAAAAACAGCCAATTGGCGTAAAGTCATGCGCATGAGTAGAGCCTTAACATTTAAAAAATATTAATAAATTATGTTGCCATGCTACCATGAGCACAGTCTTTCATGCCACGTTGAAATCATGTCAATTGAAAAATTTACCCGAGAAAAAGTTTTATCTGTATACCGTTGGACCAATACATTATTTAGTTTTACGATGACACGCCCAGCACATTTTAAGTTTACCGCAGGGCAGTTTGCGCGTATTGGTTTGCAAGTGGGGGATGAACTGGTGGTTCGTGCCTATTCGGTAGTGTCCTCTCCTTTTGATGAAACTCTGGAGTTTTTCTCGATTGTCGTTCCAGAAGGTAAATTTACCTCCAATTTACAGCACCTCAAAGTCGGGGATGAGCTGCATCTGGAAAAAATTCCTTATGGTTATCTGACTCTGGCACGTTATCAATTGCCTTTGCCTAAAGATCTATGGTTACTGGGTACCGGTACGGGGCTGGCACCGTTTATTTGCATGTTGCAAGACTTTGAAACCTGGAGCAAATACGAAAAAATTAATCTGGTTTATAGTGTACGCACCCGGGCAGAACTCGCTTATGTAGACCGGATTCAAGAAATCGCTGAAACCTTTGGCGAAGGACATACTGGTTTTAAATTTATCCCGATTATTACCCGTGAACCCGATGCACCTTTACACGAACGTTTACCGATTTTGATTGCCAATGGTGAGCTGGAAAAGGCAGCAGGTATCGCGTTTAATCCGGAAACGACGCATGTCATGCTTTGTGGTAACCCGGATATGGTCGATGATACCAAAGAAGCCTTAAAAGCTCGTGGCCTGACCATGAACCGTCGTGGTGAAGGAAATATTGCGGTCGAGAATTACTGGTAAGGTTGAAGGATTTATGAGCAAAACCCCCTGCTTGAAGGCAATGCGGTTCCTTTAACAGGAGCGGCATTGTGATCTAAGGGATAACGGTTTTTTAACATTTTGACTCTCCGAAGCCTTGTAGGCCTCTCTAAAACAAACTACCTATCCCTGTCTAAGTTCCGACAGCCCAGCCGGATAATGCTCTTGTCCCCAGTGCTGATCGGTCTGGTGAAATAGCCACTCCACAGAATCTGCACCAAGATGTTTACGTGTATTGGTTAGACTAATGCGCGTCAGCAAGTCATAAGAGGCTAACCACTGAGTGCAAATATTGAGTCTTCTTGCTGCTTCATGGATGAGGACATCACGGAAAATCGCCATTCCAAGAACCAGCCAAAGTACCTGATCCGCAGGCAAGCACCGCCTGCGAATAGTCGCGGGACTGCTCAACCTGAGTGTGGACTTGACCCACTCAACGGGGATATTGTGAATAAAAGTACTCAGATTCGAGAGCTTAAACAGATTGTTAAGATCTAAAATATCCTGCTGAAATACCATAAAAAAATCCGATGCCAAACCTGACATCGGATTCTCTAATG
This sequence comes from Acinetobacter sp. CIP 102136, assembly GCF_000369685.1. GTDB lineage: Bacteria > Pseudomonadota > Gammaproteobacteria > Pseudomonadales > Moraxellaceae > Acinetobacter > Acinetobacter fasciculus. The sequence goes on along the minus strand of NZ_KB850142.1, from coordinate 1,789,216 downwards.
AATTCCAAAATGATTCAAATGCTTAAGTAAACAGCATTGCCCATTGCGGAGGTTTTTTCGATTCAAGCTTAATGCACAAACATATCCATTGATTCACGGATTTCCTGAATGGCGGTTTCGACATCGGGACTGAGCCAGGTCGGTTCAAAAAATCCGGCATAGTGCTCAATACGGTCTGCAGGCACCACCAGGCGCACTGGACAGTCTTCTTCCAGTAAACGCCATGGAATAATCGGCACTTCATTATCCAGCCATGCTGTCACATCTCGAATATCGATAATCATCGCATTCACACAGTCCGGAAAAGGCATCACGGAAAATTCTTCGGTACGACGACGGAAATATTCCAGATCCTGCCAGCGAAGCAGGAAGCTTGGCTTGCTAAATTCAATAATTCCAATCAGATGCTGATCACGGCTGTAGTGCAGCGTACATTGATGTGTGACGTCAGTATCAAGATCAAGCGATACACTTTGTTGACGATACGCCATATAACTCGGGTGTATAAATGAGAAGGTGGATAATTATAACGCATTTCATCGCTGAAAGGCAGCGTCTCAACTGTCTTCACTAAAGCCTGCGGAACCGGTATGGCTTATGCATATCTTCAGGGAACAACGATAAAAACAACGAGGTTGCTATGTCAGAGTCAAAAAGTGTGATTGATACCAGTGTGACTGAAACAGCAGTACAAGAAGATTATTTTGCCTTGCGCCAGCTCAAGAAAGGCGCCGTAGGTTGGCTGCTTCTCGTCGGTCTGGGGGTCGCGTATGTGATTTCCGGTGACTTCGCTGGCTGGAATTTTGGTTTGGCACAGGGGGGGTGGGGAGGCATGTTTATTGCGACCATTGTGGTGGCATTCATGTATCTGTGTATGTGTCTGGCCATGTCCGAAATGTCGACCATGCTGCCGACTGCAGGTGGGGGTTACAGTTTTGCTCGTACTGCTTTTGGTCCCTTTGGCGGCTATCTGACCGGGAGTGCCATCCTGATTGAATATGCCATTGCTCCGGCAGCAATTGCCTGTTTCATTGGTGCCTATTGCGAAGCCTTGTTTGGTATTGGCGGCTGGATCATTTATCTGGTGAGCTATCTGGTTTTTATGGGCTTGCATCTGAAAGGTGCAGGTGAAGCACTCAAGATCATGTTTGTGATTACCGCAATTGCTGCGGTTGCCTTGATGGTGTTTATCTTTGGCATGTTGCCTCATTTTAATAGTGCAAACCTGTTTGATATTGCGGTCAGTACGGAAGCGGCGGGTGCAAGCAGTTTCCTGCCATTGGGCTATCTGGGCATCTAGGCAGCAGTGCCTTATGCGATCTGGTTTTTTCTGGCAGTTGAAGGTGTCCCGCTGGCAGCAGAGGAGGCCAAAGAGCCAGCTAAATCCTTGCCGCGTGGCCTGATTGGTTCCATGCTGATTCTGGCATTCTTTGCGCTAAGTATTTTGTTACTCGGTCCTGGCGCAGCAGGTGCAGATACGCTGAAAAATTCCGGTGCACCGCTGGTGGATGCCTTGGTGGCGGTCTATGGTGCCAATACCTGGATGGCAAGTTTCGTGAATTTTGTCGGTCTCGCTGGTCTGATTGCCAGTTTCTTCTCGATTATCTATGCCTATTCCCGTCAAATTTTTGCGCTCTCACGTGCCGGTTATTTACCGAAAAAATTGTCCTTAACCAACAGCAATCATGCACCTTATTTGGCCATCATTATTCCGGGGATTATTGGCTTCCTGCTGTCCCTTTCAGGTGAAGGTGATCTGCTGATTCTGATGGCGGTCTTTGGTGCCACCATTTCCTATGTTTTGATGATGATGTCTTATATCAAACTGAAATTGTCCCGGCCGAATCTGGTACGTCCTTATCAGGCACCGGGCGGTATTGTGACTGCGTCCATTGCGCTGGTACTTGCTGCGATTGCCGTGGTGGCAGGCTTTCTGGTCGATCCAAAAGTCTGGTTAATGGCAGCTGCCATTTACGTTGCACTGATTCTCTATTTTCTGCTGTATAGCCGCCATCATCTGGTGGCCGGGACACCGGAAGAAGAATTTGCCCGTATCGAGGCAGCAGAAAAGGAATTGAAATAAATTATCTAGCAGGGAGAACTTGCTTATGTTGTATCAGATTAATGTGGCCAGTCAGCATTATGTCTTTGAGGATTTAAAAACCCTGTTGGCTAAGGCTACGCCTGAACGTTCTGGCGATCAGCTGACAGGGATTGTGGCCACTGATGCAACCGAGCGTGTTGCTGCACAAATGTGTCTGGCAGAAGTACCATTACAGCAGTTTTTGCAAGAAGCTGTGGTTCCTTATGAAGAGGATGAAATCACCCGCCTGATTATGGATGAACATGATGCTGATGTCTTTTATCCGATCTCGCATTTTACTGTGGGGGATTTTCGTAACTGGCTGCTCAGTGCAGATGCCACCATAGAAAAGATTACGGCCTTAAAAATGGGCCTGATTCCAGAAATGGTCGCAGCGGTTAGTAAAATCATGCGCAATCAGGATCTGATTCTGGTGGCAAAAAAATGCCGAGTAGTGACTCGGTTCAGAAATACCATCGGGCTGGCAGGGCATCTTTCTACCCGCTTGCAGCCGAACCACCCGACTGATGATCTGATAGGCATTTCAGCTTCGATTCTGGATGGACTAATGTATGGCAATGGTGATGCCGTGATCGGGATTAATCCGGCCACAGATAATCTGCAGAATTTGACTGAGCTGCTCAAACTGCTCGATCATGTCATTCAGGAATATGAGATTCCGACTCAATCTTGTGTTTTGACCCATATTACTTCTGGCATTCAGCTGGCAAATAAAAATGTTCCGATTGATCTGATGTTCCAGTCCATTGCGGGAACCTAAACAACCAATACTGGTTTCGGTATCAATCTGGCGCTGCTGCAGGAAGGCTATGAAGCTGCCTTAAGCCTGCAACGCGGCACAGTGGGCCAAAATGTCATGTATTTTGAAACCGGACAGGGCAGTGCCTTATCCAGCAATGGCCATCATGGCGTGGATCAACAGACCCTGGAAGCGCGTGCCTACGCCGTGGCGCGTAAGTTTAATCCCTTGCTGGTCAATACTGTAGTCGGCTTTATCGGGCCAGAATATCTGTATAACGGCAAGCAGATTATCCGGGCCGGGCTGGAAGATCATTTCTGTGGCAAGCTGCTCGGTGTGCCAATGGGCTGTGATATTTGCTACACCAATCATGCCGATGCCGATCAAGATGATATGGATGCACTGCTGACCTTGCTTGCCAATGCCGGATTGAATTTTATCATGGGTATTCCCGGTTCAGATGACGTGATGTTGAACTATCAGACGACCTCCTTTCATGATGCGCTCTACATCCGGCAATTACTGGGATTAAAACCGGCACCCGAATTTGACTACTGGCTGGAGCATCAGGGAATTTTGGCGCAACAGTCTAATCAGCTGCACTGGCCAACAGAGTTGCCGAAGCAATTTTCACGTCTAATCCTGTCTTGAGGAAGTACTATGAAACTGATTGCCGATGTGAAATTTGAGTCCCAATTACAGGATAATCCCTGGCAGAAATTAAAAGCCTTTACTGATGCACGGATTGCCTTAGGTCGAACTGGGGGCAGCTTGCCGACTCGACCAAGTCTGGAATTTCAGTTGGCACATGCGCAAGCTAAAGATGCGGTACTGAAGCCACTTGATGTTGAATTCTTAAAATCTGGCTTAGCTAAAACGGGACTGCCTATTCTGGAAATTGAAAGCCAGGCGGTAGAGAAAGATCTTTATCTTAAACGTCCCGATCTTGGGCGTGTGCTTTCAGAACAGTCCAAAACGATATTGCAGCAATACCGGGCCGAACATCAGCAACATTGGGATGTAGCCATTGTGCTGGGAGATGGACTATCAGCACGTGCCATTGAGGAAAATAGCCTGCATTTTATTTCGGCCTTGCTAGAGGCATGCAAAGAACAAGGCTGGCAGATTGCCCCCTTAGTGATTGCCCGTGGCAGTCGTGTGGCACTGGGTGATGAATTGGCAGAAATTTTACAGGCGAAAATGCTGGTCATGCTAATTGGCGAACGGCCGGGTTTGAGCTCACCCGATAGTATGGGAATTTATTACACTTATAATGCTTTTAAAGGGTGTCATGATGCCTTGCGCAACTGTATTTCCAATGTCCGTTCTGCGGGCTTGGCCTATCCACTGGCTATCCAGCGACTGGTCGCATTGATGCGTAAATCCTGTGAGTTACAGCTTTCAGGGGTGCAGTTGAAAGATGAACACGAAACCCCAGTCGATATGCAACATAGCCCAGCCAAACGGCTATTTTAAAGTAGCATCTAGCAGAGAATTCTGATGGATTAGTGACTTACATCCCGTCACCATCTCACCATGTTTTGTCACAGAAGCCCTATTCACAGCTTGTTATTCTAAAAATCTACTTATGAATAACAAAGAGTGAGGATGGTTATGGTCGATGATTTCAATAAAAAACCACCTTTAAATCATCAGGCAGACGTGACGCAGAAAAAGCGTATCCCTGTTTATATCTTGATTTTGGTCGGTATTTTTTTACTCGCACTACTGTTCTATATGTTTGCTGACATGAATCCAGATGCGAATGATGCTCCTGCAGGACATCCAAATCCGAATGTACAGCCTGCTACCCCAAATAATTCAACTCCAGTCGGTGAGCCTACACAAGGCACGGCTACCATGAATGAGGGGACGGAAGCTACAGCAACCGTGGGTGATGGCACAGAAGCAACAGCAACTGCGACTGATGGACAGGCGACTCAATAACTGAAAATACCTGAAAAGCTCTAGTGAACCACTGGGGCTTTTTTGCAATGGATGGTGATGTTTTAAGGTAGTGCCATCTACCTGGCTTGAGTCTGAAAACATCAAATCTAATATGAATCCGGAAAAAGAAGGGGCTGATTGTTTCAGGGAGATGCCCCCGATTTCAGATAAATAGCTTAATAACAAAGAGGGTAGAACAACATGAATGATTATATGAGAAGCCCGCGTGGTGGCTTCGATGCCATGTACTACTGGGATCAATTCCATCCCATTCTTAGTGCAATTGCCATATTAGTACTTGGCTGGATCATTGCGTTACTGGTCTCGGCAGGCGTTAAAAAGCTCTTGCAGAAACTGGGCACCAATACACATTTAAATACGGCGACAGGTCATCACTCCAATGTGGAGAGCATTATCGCCCGCGTCGTGTTCTGGATTATTCTGATTATTGCCGTGATTGGTGCGCTGAACGTGCTCAATCTTACCAGTGTCAGCGGTCCATTCAGTAATATGATCCAGCAGTTCCTGTTATTTATCCCGCAGTTACTAGGTGCAATTGCAGTCGGATTCATAGGTTGGATTGTGGCCAATCTGGTGAAGATAGGGCTACAAAAACTGCTAGACCGAACGCAACTCGATGAAAAACTCAGTGCTGAAGTCGGTGTCAGTCCGATTAGTAAAAACATCAGTGAAATTGCTTACTGGTTAATTTTATTACTGTTCTTGCCAATCGTGCTGTCTATTCTGGGTCTCAACGGTCTGCTGTTACCAGTTCAGAATATGCTGACCGATGTTGTTAGTTACTTACCAAACATCTTCATTGCTGCAGTCATCATTTTTGTCGGTTATATCCTGGCGAAAATTGTGCGCGGTATTGTTGAAGGACTATTAAACAGTCTGAACGTACAGCAACATGCTGAAAAAGTAGGCATCTTCAAAAACTCGAATGTTTCTCAGGTGATTGGTTCATTTATCTTCGCCGTGGTGATCATTACGGCACTGATCATTGCATTTGAAGCATTGGGTATCGAGGCCATTTCTCAGCCTGCTACAGCCATGCTATATGAAATCATGAATGCCATTCCGAATATTATCGCTGCTGCGTTGATTCTGATTCTGGCGTATGTGGTCTCTAAACTGGTAGCACGTCTGGTAGTTGAAGTAGTTGCCGGTACAGGTGTTGATGAAATTCCTGCCAAACTGGATATCCAGCGTTTTTTAGGCACGACTAAACTTTCCAGTGTAGTCGGTTTCCTGATCGTTTTATTCACCATGCTATTTGCGGTATCTGAAGCAGCGAACCGTCTGGGCTTTGAACAGATCAGTGGTCTTATTGCAATGTTCATCTACTTCGGTGCCAATATCCTGCTCGGTGCGGTGATTCTGGTAATCGGTTTCTGGCTGGCAAATATTGTTGCGAATATCGTACAACGTGGTGAATATAACAGCTCACGCTGGTTAGCCAATCTGGTTCGTGTTCTGATCATGGGACTCGTTGTGGCAATGGGTCTGCGTGCCATGGGTATTGCCGATTCAATTGTTAACTTGGCATTTGGTCTAACTTTGGGTGCTGTAGCAGTGGCATTTGCCTTGGCATTTGGTTTGGGTGGTCGTCAACCTGCGGAGCGTGTACTCACAGATTTGATTGATAAAGCCAAACGAGAAGCCAAAGACCCTAACCCAGTCAAAGAAAAAGCTGAGAACAGCATATTTTCTGGATTAGGTAGCAAGACCACAGGTACAAGTGCAGCCGACATGTCAGGTACTACAGGTGCGGCGATGGGTATGAGTTCTACAGATAGCTCAATGAGCCAGTCCTCTGGTGGTTCGCAAACTGCTACGGGTACTAGCGATTCCTCAATCACAACTCCAGGAGCAGGCATCGTGCCAAATCAGGATTCAGACAAGAGTACGCCTATGAGTACGGATTTATCCCATACTACCCCGGCAATCCTTACCACTGCACCACAGGATGATGAGTCATTAGGTATTGATCCTGTCAATCCGGATGCGGATCAGGCCGTACCAGATTCAGTAAAAGTCGATCCGACTCATCCACCAGCCAATAATCCATTTGGTTCAACCGGAGAAAAAGAGCCAGATGTCGATATTGACCGTTCAACTCAGAAAAAAGATGACCTGAAATAACCTGTTATCTTTAAGCAAAATCGACCACGCTCATGTGGTCGATTTTGTTCAGTCATAAGGAAAAATGAATGAATACCAAGAAACCTAACAAAGTTCTGGCTCCTTTAGTCATTGCAGGAATTACGATTGGCTTTTTTACCGCTGCCTATCGATTTATTTTTGTGAAGAGCACACAGGACGAGCAGTCTGAACGAGAGCTAGATAAGAAAATACCAGAGACAGACGAATTTAACTGAGAAGTCAATCCTGCTCAGTCACTAGTAATAGAATTTATTTTTTAAAAAATATAGAATATTCAAGTGAATACTAAAATGATTTTGGTATTTTTCTTGCATTAAAAATATAAAGAAAAGGAGATCAACAATATGTGGAAAGTATTGCAACATAAATTCATGGCATCTTCAGCAGATAACGTACCGCTATGTCTGCGAGAAGCGCAGAAAATGCAGCTGACGATTGACCGTTTAACAAATACGGCCAATCTCAACCTGTTTAAAACAGATTATCTGGAATGAGTTAAGTAGCAATCCAGATCATCTATTGATTAAATATATTCCGATGCGGCATGCGCAGATGACCATGCCCATTGGAAATTATAGCCGCCCAAATGTCCGGTAACATCCAGCACTTCACCAATAAAATACAAGCCTTTCTGCTTTTTACTTTCCATGGTTTTTGAGGATACTTCCGTGGTGTCTACACCACCCAAAGTCACCTCCGCTGTACGGTAGCCTTCAGTTCCTGAAGGTTTCACTTCAAAGCCATGCAGACGTGCCGCAATCTGTTCCAGCTTGTCATCACTGATATTGCCAATGGCAGTTTCAGCGCTTTCAGTCCAGATTATACTTTGTAATTCAGCCACCACACTTTTCGGTAAATATTCATTGAGTAGTGTACGTAACAAGACTTTGGGCTGGCTTTGTTTTTTGGATTTGAAGAAATCCAACAGATCAACACTTGGAAGAAAATCTACCTTAAAGCTCTGCCCGACATTCCAGTAGTTGGAAAGTTGCAGGGAACTTGGCCCACTTAAACCGCGATGGGTAAATAGTAGCGCTTCGGTAAAGCTATTAAGCTCATTCGAGAGTGTTGCTTCTACGGCATTGCCGCTTAAGCGCGTGGTGACTTCTTTAAATCCGTCAGAGAAGGTAAATGGAACCAGTCCGGCACGGGTTGGATAGACGTGATGTCCAAACTGTTTTGCAATCTCATAGCCAATGCCTGAACCGCCAAGCGTAGGAATCGATAAACCACCGGATGCCACGACTACAGATTCAACTTCAAAATATCCCAGTGAGGTTGCCACCTGAAAGCCTTGATTATCGACTGGATTGACTGCTTTCACTTCACAGCTGGTTTTAATATCAACCAGCCCAGTTTTGTCACATTCTGCCAGCAGCATCGACAAGATATCTTTTGCACCATTTAAGGTAAATAGCTGCCCATGTTTGCGCTCTTCATAGGCAATGCCATATTCACATACCAAGCCGATAAAGTCCCAGTTGGTATAACGCGTTAAAGCTGAAATCACAAAATGTGGATTGTGTGAAATGTAATTGCTTGGTTCGACTTCCATATTGGTGAAATTACATTTACCACCGCCCGACATCAGGATTTTTTTGCCAACCTTATTGGCTTTTTCCACCACCACGACTTTACGCCCACGTTGCGCAGCCATATACGCCGTCATTAAACCTGAGGCACCGGCACCTATGACTAGAACATCGTATTGCTTGGAAGACATCACACACTCAAGGGAGAAGAAAAGGGAAGCATTATAGACAATTTTATTTCAGCTTTCTCTATTCCAGAAAAATCAGTCCAGGGATTGCAGATTTGCAGCGGATTTTAAACATAAAATATTTGAAAGCTGCCTAAAACTCATGCATAGTTTTTGTACAAACTAAAAACCTAATAACAAGGAAAAGCGAATGGCAAGTGTGGAAGATTTAAAACAATATAATCTGATTACATATATTCTTTATATTTTAGGATTTTTTCTTGGTCTGACTCCATTTATTGCAATTGTGATGAATTATATCAAGCGTGATGAAATGCGCGGTACCTGGCTGGAAAGTCATGTCGATTGGCAAATTAAAACCTTCTGGATCAGTTTGCTGGGCTATATCGTCGGTGGCTTATTGACTGTGATCTTGATTGGTTTCTTGATCGTGTTTCTGGTCTTTATCTGGCATATCTACCGCTTAGTCAAAGGGTTAATTGCCTTAAATAATAATCAACCGATTCAAGCTTAAATTGCTATAGAATTAAAGGGAATATTACGACCTTGCAGACCGCCACTATGAATGACCAGCAGTTTTGATCTAGCCAGAAAATAATTTTTCTCGATCAGATCAAAAATCCCCATCAGCATTTTAGCCGTGTAGACCTGCTCTAGTGGAATTGAAAATTCGGCTTCAAAATCCCGGATAAACTGCACCAAGGCTGCACTGGTTTTGGCATAACCACCACAACAATAATCATCGAGAATGTTCCAGTTGGTTTTTTTCGTCAGTTGGGCGACTTCATCTTTTAAAAATGAACCTTTCAGTGCGGAAAATCCTAAGATCTGTTGATGCGCGTGACTGGCTTCGATCAATCCGCTGATGGTGCCACCGGTGCCTACTGCACAACAAATCACATCAAATTGCGCATCGCTATCTTTTAATATTTCCTGACACCCTTGAATCGCCAAAGCATTGGTTCCACCTTCAGGAATCACATAATGTTCAGGAAATTGTCGAGCGAGTTCGGCCAAATACTCAGGCTGTTGCTTGCGCCGATATTCATCACGACTGACGAAATGCAACTGCATCCCGAATTCTTGGGCGGTGGCTAATGTTGGATTCAATGGTCGATCAGCCAGTTCTTCACCCCGAATCACTCCAACACTCTGAAAACCAAACTGCTGTGCGGCAAATGCAGTAGCAGCAATATGATTGGAATAAGCACCTCCAAAACTCAGAATATGCTGATAACCCTGTCTTTTGGCTTCAAGAAAATTATATTTCAGTTTAAAAAACTTGTTGCCCGAGATTTGTGGATGCACCAGATCCAGACGACGTATTATTAAAGTAATATCGTGAAAATTAATCTGTTGATCTAGAATATTTTGGGCAATGGTTTCAAACATAAAAGTTCGCAAAGTTCATGATAGAGGCATTATAGCGGAAGTGCTAAAAATCAAAGTTTTTCAATAAGCCATTATTCGCTGAAAGCTATGGAATTGGTTGTAGATTGTCACAAATATTCCGCTGATTATTTAAACAACAATGCTAATCTAAACAGAGGAAACCCTGAGGAGGGTAGAATAATGAAAATATTATCCTGTGCTGTGTGGGTCGGCATGCTGCTCAGTCTGTCGGGCTGTGATGATGCGTTGAATAAACCTAAAACAGAAACCCGTACCATGATTATTGGTGGCGTACCTGTATATGAGCAGGATTATCAACTGCTAGACAAGCATTTGAGTGCTCAGGATCAGTTGAAACCTTAAGTAATTGCTATAGTTGAAATTCATGACAAATCCAGAAATTTTTACAGCAAATTGTCAGGTTTTTGCTTAAAATAGCCCTTCAATTTTTAAGTCAGGTTATCTCGTGGAATCATTCTGGATTTTAGGTTCGATTGCTTTTGCCCTGATGTTAGGCGCAATGAGTCCCGGGCCAACTTCTATTTATGTGGCAAAAAATTCAATTGCCATTTCACGTAAACATGGTTTATTTACTGCATTGGGTACTGGTCTCGGTGCAGCGATTTTTGGTCTGCTGGCGGTTCTCGGTTTGCAGGCATTTTTACTGGCTGTACCCTCAGCGTACCTGGCCTTAAAAATTTGTGGTGGTTTATATTTACTTTGGCTGGCGTTTAAAATCATTAAACATGCCAAAGATCCGATCGAAGCGGATACAACCATTAGCAAACAGATGTCTTTACGCCGTGCTTTTACCACTGGTTTAATCACACAGTTGTCCAATCCCAAAATTGCGATTGTGCTGGCCAGTATTTTTACCGCGTTATTGCCCAAAGAAATTCCAACGTATTTTTATTTTGTTTTGCCTGTCTTATGTTTCTTTATTGATGCAGGCTGGTGTTCACTAGTCGCAGTTGCATTATCTGCGGAAAAGCCACGTCGTGTTTATTTGAAGTTTAAGGCTTTGTTTGACCGCGCAGCAGGCGCAGTTATGACGGTACTTGGCTTAAAATTAATTTTTGGTATGAAGTAATTACTTCATCTAGATGCTCTGCTTATAAATAAAAAAAGCCCCTAGTCGTAGAGGCTTTTTTTATGTCTATTAAAAAGTATTTTCTTCCGAATTAGCAGAAATACGATGAATCGACAAGTCTGCACCATTGAACTCTTCTTCCTCAGTCAGGCGAATACCCATCAAAACCTTAAGCAGGCCATACACTAAAAAACCACCCGCCAAAGCAATGACAATCGCCAACACTGTACCTAGGAATTGTGAAATTAAAGACACTCCTCCCATTCCTCCAAGCCATTGCTGACCGAAAATACCCACAGCTAATCCGCCAAAAGCACCACAGACGCCATGTAAAGGCCAGACTCCCAATACATCATCTACTCTGAGTTTATTTTGGGTATAGGTAAAAAGTTTCACAAAAATAATGCCAGCGCTGATCCCGATAAAAAAAGCACCCAAAGGATGAACCACATCTGATCCGGCACAAATTGCCACCAGACTTGCTAAGGGACCATTATGCAGGAAGCCCGGGTCATCTTTCCCCGCAACTTTGGCTGCTATTGTTCCACCGACCATGGCCATCAAAGAGTTAATAGCGACCAGTCCAGAAATGGCATCCAGCCGCTGCGCGCTCATGACATTGAAGCCGAACCATCCCACAATCAGAATCCATGAACCCAAAGCCAAAAAAGGAATTGATGAAGGAGGATGCGCGGTGATCCGGCCATCATTTTTGTAACGGCCATGACGCGCACCAAGTAGGATTATTGCGGCAAGTGCCATCCAGCCGCCCATTGCATGAACGACAACTGAGCCGGCAAAATCATGAAAACTTGCACCAAATGCATGGGTCAGCCAATCCTGAAAACCAAGGTTGCCATTCTAGATCATACCCTCAAAAAACGGATAGATCAGCGCAACCAGAAATAATGTCGCTAAAGCCTGTGAACGCATTTTGGCACGCTCTGCAATCCCTCCAGAGATAATCGCTGGAATTGCTGCAGCAAAAGTCAACAGGAAAAAACAGCGCATCAGATTGTAGCCATGATCGGCAGACAAGGTTGCAGCATCATGGAAAAAGTGCTGACCGTAGGCAATATAGTAGCCCACTAAAAAATAGGCGATGGCGGAGATGGCAAAGTCGGTTAGAATTTTACTTAGGGCATTGACCTGGTTTTTATGTCGAACTGTTCCAAGCTCTAAAAAAGCAAATCCAGCATGCATGGCAAGCACTAGAACTGCACCGAGAAGAAGAAATAATAAGTCTATATTTTGCATGGTGCGTTCCAATTTAGTGCGCGGGATCACAAAAGAAAATCAGTATATAGAGGCAAATTGATTGTAGAAGAGGGCTAAGCAAGGGAAATTTTGATGAAGAATTTCTTGAAATTGATAAGACTCGATATAAAGCACGTTACTATTTTTTTGCACCAAACTAAGACATGGCGAGAGTTCATAAAATTCAGATTTATATTATATTTTTAGGTGTTTATATTTATCGTAAGAAAAACGGTGCTAAAAAAGCATGCTAAAGGTGCACGTAAAAAGTAAAAGATTTTTAAGAAAAAATTTAAAAATAAACGAAACTATTGCTTTTAAATTTCAAAGCGTCATTCAAGTTTTAAATTTACCAAGTCATAGGGAATCTGGCTGAAGGATATTTAAAATAAATGAAACCCTAAAAAATTAGGGTTTCATGCTTAGATAAAATTATTGAAGTATTCAATTAATCTTTAAAATGTACCGGAATCCATTGATAGCTTTTATTGTCTTTAGAATAAATATGTCCAATCCCCGGAAATGGCAAATGTGGTGCTGCTACCGTCTGACCATTTTTCGCATATTCAGCAAAATATTTTAAGCGGGTTTCGATCGCCTTTTTCGGATCGACATCAAAGTCAACGCCGGTCTGTGGGCGATCAAACTGCAGCGTATGTGAATGCACAATATCTCCAATAAACACCATCTGCTGACCTTGTGATTTTAAGCTAAAACCAAAATGCCCCGGTGTATGTCCAGCCGAACTGATGACATCGAAAGCATGGATTTTATCGCCAGTTTTAAAGGTTTTGAGCTGATTCTTGACCTGATAGGGGGCAATGGCTTTCTTGATTTTATCGACTGTGCCCAAAAAACCTGCCTGCTTGGCTTTTGGTAATTTGTCTGCTGTTTTAGAATTCATCCAGAAATCCAGTTCAGTTTGAGACACATAAATATTGGCATTGGGAAAATTGGCCACGCCATTATTGCTGATGCCGCATACATGGTCAGGATGCAAATGCGTGAGCAGGATGGCATTGACCTGTTCAGGTTTATGCCCTGAAGCCTGTAAATTGGAATACACTGAACCTAGGTGTGGACCATTACAGCTTGAAGTTCCGCTATCGACCAGAACCAGTTCTTTGGCTGTATTGACCAGAAAGGCATTCACGGATGTCTGGATGCCTTTGGCCTGATCGACGTAGTATTTTTTCAAGATCTGATCGGCTTGGGCTGCTGGAATATCTTTAAATAAGGCTTTGGACAGATAATTGGTGCCATCTAGCAGGGCAGTAATCTGGTAATCTCCGAAGTTATACTGATAATACCCCGGAACCTGTTTTTGTTGTTGGGTGCTAGAAACGGTTTGTGCATGTGTTTGAGAGATACCCGTCATTGAACCTAAAGCAAGCAGTGACATGACGAGAGAAGATGTGAAGTATTTCATGGCTATTCTTATATAATTAAAGTCAATTCTATGTATTAGCACGGATGCCAGCAAAAAAGAATATGAATATATTTACCATTTTTTTAAATAGCAATGCCGATTTGGCATCTGTACTAAAAAATCAGTCTGAATCTGTATATTGATTTTTTGAAAGTAAAGAATTTATTTTTGATGAAAATATTATTATAAATAAAATGCTTAGATACATTTCACTTTTTATGAAAAGCTCGTTAACATGGGGTATTACGAACAAGCTTTGGGTGTCGCGATGAGTTTTTGGAAAAGAAAAAACAATGCCAGCTTTGTATTTTTCATTATTACCTTATATTCACTACTGGGCTTTGGACTGGGCTATGTGATTTGGGAATTTGTGTTGCAAGGCTAAGTGACCCAGCAATAAAAAAGCCTCTAGAGATAGAGGCTTTTTTATATTTATAACTTATTTAGCACATTCAGGCTGAGAACGGTCAATCACTTGAGTGCCTTCTACACGATAGCCAATCTGGCCAATAATAAATGCTTGATTAAGCTGAGTAATTACCACATCAGAAAGTGCAACAGCACAACGGTCTTTTTCAATTGCGCGATCTACTGCTGTTTTGAAGTTAGGAATACCAAGTGGGAATAAAATCACAGGAACTTTATCTTCACCTTTAACACGTTCACCTTTCACAAACTGGTTTGAGTTTAGGTTGTAGTTTTTAGTAGATGCAACTGTCATGTCAGCCATACGTACCGAACAACCTGTAAATGCAATTGTAGACATCGCTAGAACTGAAACTAATAATTTTTTCATGCTTACCCCGAATAATTATAAAAGAATAAAAAAGCGCATTGATTTTATATTGAAAATATTAAAAATCAAGAAAGTAAATTTAACTGATGATATAAAAAAGCCCCTACATACGTAGAGGCTTTTCTTTTCTCAAAACCTAAACTTAAGACACTTTATCACCCGGTTTAGCACCAGATTCAGGTGAAATCACCCAAACACCGTCGCCATTACCCGCAGCTAGCACCATACCGTTAGAGATCCCAAAACGCATTTTACGTGGCGCAAGGTTTGCCACCATCACCACCAGTTTACCTTTTAAGTCTTCAGGTTGGTAAAACTCACGAATACCACTGAACACATTACGTGGCTCAGCTTCACCAACGTTTAAAGTGAGTTGAAGCAGTTTGTCAGAACCTTCAACCGTAGCCGCTTCCAAAACTTCAGCCACACGCAGGTCAACTTTCATAAAATCATCAATATTAATGATTTCAGCTTCACCGACTTTAGGTTCAGCTTTCTTTTCAATCTTCTTCTCTTTTTTCTTCTCAGCTTTTGCTGGTTCAGCAGCAGGAGCAGCTAAAGAATCTTTAGATGCATCCACCATGGCAGCAACAGCTTTTGGATCTACACGTTGCATCAACGGTTGGAACAATGCAATTTCATGACCCACTAGAATGGTTTCGCGAGAAGCAAAATCGAAGCTTTCAAGTTGCAAGAAATCTTGAACCTGTTGAGCCAAAGTTGGCAATACAGGAGCTAAGTAAACTGCCAATTGGCGGAATAAATTAATACCTACAGAACATACATCATGGACCTGTTGTTCCTGAACATCTTGCTTCGCAAGTGCCCAAGGCTTTTTCTCGTCGATGTACTGGTTGGCTTTGTCTGCAAGCGCCATGATTTCACGAATCGCCGCCGAGAATTCACGTGCTTCATAAGCCTGAGCAATTGAACTCCCAGCATCAATAAAGCTTTGTACCAATTCAGGTTCAGCGCATATCGTGCTTAACTTGTTATCAAATTTGGTGTTGATGAATTTCGCACAACGGCTGGCAATATTCACGACTTTACCGACCAAATCTGAATTTACTTTCTGAACGAAATCATCAAGGTTCAGGTCAGAATCTTCAACTTTGTCAGAAAGTTTCGATGCGAAATAGTAGCGTAAATATTCAGGATTTAAATGCTCTAAATAGGTTTCAGCTTTAATAAAGGTGCCGCGAGATTTTGACATCTTTTGGCCATTTACAGTCAAGAAACCATTCACAAATAAACCTGATGGCGTACGGTAGTTTGCACCTTCAAGCATTGCCGGCCAGAACAGGGCGTGGAAATACACGATGTCTTTACCAATGAAGTGATACACCTCATTTTCAGAATCTTTTTTCCAGTAGTCGTCAAAATTCAATTCAGGGCGTTTGGCTTTGATGTAGTTTTCAAAGCTCGACATATAACCAATCGGTGCATCGACCCAAACATAGAAATATTTGTTTGGCGCATCTGGAATTTCAAAACCGAAGTATGGCGCATCACGTGAGATGTCCCAGTCGTTCAAGCCATTTTCAAACCATTCGTCCAGCTTGTTGGCAATCGATACCGGCAAGCGACCTTCATCACGAGTCCATTTTTGCAGGTATTCACCAAAATTTGGCAATTTAAAGAAGTAATGATCAGATGATTTTTCGACTGGAGTTGCGCCACTTAAAGTGGAATGCGGATTCAACAATTCTGTCGCATTATAAGTTGCACCGCAAACTTCACATGAGTCGCCGTACTGATCTTCCGCTTTACATTTCGGACAGGTGCCTTTAATGAAACGGTCTGACAGAAACATGCCTTTTTCAGGATCAAAAAGCTGGGTCACCGGGCGAACTGCAATATTGCCAGCATCACGGTTTTTCACATAGATTTCAGATGCACGGGCACGGTTGGTATCGCTATGTGTAGAATCATAATGATCGAAATGCACACCGAAACCGTCAAAGTCACGAATGTGTTCTTTTTGCACATTGGCAATTTGCGCTTCAGGTGAAATGCCATTCGCTTCGGCACGTAGCATGATCGCGGTTCCGTGAGCATCATCCGCACAGACATAAGTCACATCATGACCCATCGCACGCATGGCACGTACCCAAATATCTGCTTGGATATAGCCAAGTAAGTGACCCATATGAATCGGGCCATTGGCGTAAGGAAGGGCATTGGTGACTAAAATTTTACGCACGGATTCACTCTCTCATTCGTATTCATTATGCAATGGGCCATAATTTTACATGATGCCGAGGGGATTACAAAGAAATGCTTTGCTGAAACCCTGCGAATAGATGGACTTGGACAGCCCGAATACAAAAGCCTGCATCATCTTTAGCATATAGCTTTTCAATACAGATTTGACTCAGCTCATGCTACATCCTGCAAACAATAGCAACAACTTGTACAGGCTTTGTTGCAGTTTGCTTACTTCGCCCGATTCGCGTGATGCTTTGTGCTAAAAAAATGGCTGATTGTTTATATGATATGCCTAAGGAGGGTACCTCATGACTCAGCAGAACCAAAACAATACGTCGAAGCAAAATCAAGATAAAGAACAACATGCACGCGAATTGAATGATCAGCTTGCAAAAGAGCAAAAGCAAAACGAGCTGGATAAACAGCATAATCAGGAACATAAGAACGGGCAAAGTGCCCAGACCCATGCTGATCAGAAGTCTGATACCCAGCATAACGGTAAAGAGGAAAATGCTGAGCAATCAGCGCAAAAAGACAGTTCTCAAGAGAATCAGTCTGATAAAAAAACTGAAAGCTTTAAGATGGATGACTTAAAAGCCAAAGCGATAGCGATTGGTGAAGAGCTATTGCAAAAAGGTGAAAAGCTTCTGAATGAGCTGAAACATGGCAAATCTGACAACCAGCAAAATGCTGAGCAAGGTTCGGATGATGCGAAAAAAGCCAAAGCGGATCATACTTCTCAAGATAAGTCATCTAACAAGTCAGATAAACAAAATGCTAAAGATGGTCAGACCGATCAGCAGGCAGGTATGGCAAATTTAAAAGATGAAGCCATGCATAAGTTTGAAGATACCAGACAGAAAATCACAGACTTATTCAGCGAAGCCTCGGTTAAGTTCGCTGAGCTGAAACAGATGGCAACTGATACGATGAATAAAATGAAAGATAATCAATCGAAGGAAGGTGATTCTGATCAGCAGCAAGATGCCAAAGATACAGATTCAGAAAGCAACTCTCAGTCTAAAAAGGATGAATCGAAACAAGATCAGGATAAAAATACCAAGGATCAACAGGACAAATCTGAAAACAATAAAAATCATAAATAGTCTGTGATCGTTAAGCCACTTTAATCACAGAAGGTTAAAGTGGCTTAACACGCTCGAGATAAATAAAAAAAATTTATTACATCAAAATAGTCCATCTCTCTTTTCTTTCATTATTTCTATTCACCAAGATTCCATAAAATATTTCACAAAACCGAGTAAAATGGTTGGAAATTGAAGATATCTGTTTCATCTTCTCCAATACAGTGCTTAACCTTCGCCTAAAACCCCGTTAAACTAAGCGATTCAGATGTCGATCTACATTTTTGGAGTAACCTATGTCTTGGCTTTCTTCGCTTAAATCGGTTTTTTCGCCTTCCAAGGAGGTGAACGAAGAAGCTGTGCAAAACGTACTGCAAAACTATATCTTGCCAAATTCCAGCAATGCCTTGAAAGATCGTATTACGCAGGTCAATGTACAGGGTGAGATTCTGCAAATCACTTTGAATACCTATCCAGAAGAAAAAGCGCAGCTGCAACAGATTCATGATGAACTGGCGGAAGCTTTGCAAAAATGTGGTATTCAAGAACTGAATATGCATGTGATTCAGCAGAAAACTGGACATAAGAAAGAAGGGGGTTGCGGGCATAACCATGCTGAAGGTGAAAACTGTTCAAGCGAGCCTAAAGCGGAAGCAAAACCCAATCTTCCCCCTGTGGTTGATGCGTCGGCACAGCCTGCAAAAACAGAAGAAGCTGATCCAAATAATCCACCTATTCAAAAAGCTGCGCCGCAACAGCGTGATGTTCCAAAACACCCAAGGATTCAAAATGTGATTCTGGTGTCATCTGGTAAAGGTGGCGTAGGTAAATCGACCACGACTGTAAATCTGGCTTTGGCTCTACAGAAATTAGGCCTGCGCGTAGGCGTACTAGATGCCGATATTTACGGCCCAAGTATTCCGACTATGCTCGGCAATGCCGGCAAAACGCCAATGATCGAAGCAGAGCAGTTTGTCCCTATCGAAGCCTATGGGATGGCGGTATTATCAATTGGCCATTTAACTGGAGATCACAATACTCCAGTCGCCTGGCGTGGTCCAAAAGCCACGGGTGCATTAATGCAGTTATTCAATCAGACCCTATGGCCAGACCTTGATGTGCTGATGATTGATATGCCACCTGGCACAGGTGATATCCAGTTAACTCTCGCGCAGCGTATTCCGGTAACGGGCGCAGTAATTGTGACAACGCCACAAAACGTGGCCTTGCTGGATGCGACCAAAGGCATTGAATTGTTTAACCGCGTGCAGATTCCGATCATGGGCGTGATTGAAAACATGTCGACCCATATCTGCTCAAATTGTGGTTTTGAGGAACAGATTTTTGGTACAGGTGGTGGCGATAAACTGTCTGAGCAATATCAAATCCCATTATTGGGCCGTTTACCTTTGGATGCTAAAATTCGTGAAAATGCGGATGCCGGTACACCTTCTGTCATTGCCGAAGATGCTGCTGCAGAAAGCTATATGCTGATTGCAGAGAAAATTGCCGCACAGCTACCCAAAGCAGAAAAAGACCATAGCCGAATTTTCTAATTCTATAGACAATTCAGATATTTAAGCCTTAGCTAAAAGCTAGGGCTTTTTATTTCTTATTTTTAAAATTAGCTCGATTTAAATGACCGAAATTGACTGAAATGACTATCGGGTATTTATCCTAAATATTTATATAAGTATTTGAATTAATTAAAATAAATAAATTTAAATTTTAGGTTATATGTTCTCTTACAATTATTTTTTTGCAGCACTGACCGAATTCTTCTATGCTACTCGGATTAGAGCGAGGTCAAACTATGATTTCATGGTTTTTTATTGGTTTAGTGGCAACCATTCTTTTAACACCAGGCCCAACCAATACCTTATTGGCATCTTCAGGCATTCAGGTCGGATTTAAAAAAACATTTCGTTTAATTCCTGCTGAAGCCTTTGGTTATCTGATCGCCATTAGCTTATGGGGTATTCTGATCGGAAAAATTTCCGTCCATCTTCCGCTTTTACCGACCATTCTCAAACTTTTTAGTGCTGGCTATATTTTATTTCTCGCTGTGAAATTATGGCGGACTGCAGAAATAAGCGAAAATGTTGAAAATGTCTCGATTCGCGCACGAGAATTATTTTTGGCAACCTTGCTTAATCCTAAAGCACTTTTATTTGCCTCAGCGATCTTTCCTGTCATTGTCTGGAAAAGTAGTCAGCATTATGTGACTCATATGCTTGTTTTCTTGCTTCTGCTGATTCCGATTGCATTCTTCTGGACTTTTTTAGGCTCAATCCTGGCCAGAAAAAACAGCCGCTGGCTCAATCAGAAAAACTTGCAAAAAACGGCTTCGCTGGTGCTAATGAGCTTTTCTATTCCTTTAAGTTATTCTGCACTTTTAAGTTTATAAGCTGATCTCGATCAGCAATTTTGGGGCAACTTGAGTTCTCAGACTTTCACTTATTTTCATTAGTGTCAATTTCAGTTAAAGTACGTCGCAATAACTTGTTTTTAAGATTTTTGGATTATATCAATGGCAATTAAGTCTGATCGTTGGATTCGCGAAATGAGCGAAAAACACGGCATGATTGAACCGTATGCAGAAAACCAGGTACGTTTGGATGAAAATGGTCAAAAGCTGATTTCGTATGGCGTATCCAGCTACGGTTATGACGTGCGTTGTGCGCGTGAATTTAAAGTATTCACCAATGTGCATTCTGCAATTGTCGATCCGAAAAACTTTGATGAACGCAGCTTTATTGATATCGAGTCGGATGTTTGCATTATTCCGCCGAACTCGTTTGCTTTGGCGCGTACCATCGAATATTTCCGCATTCCACGTAATGTCCTGACCGTGTGCTTGGGTAAGTCAACTTATGCGCGTTGTGGCATCATTGTCAACGTGACGCCGCTTGAGCCAGAGTGGGAAGGACACGTCACTTTAGAGTTTTCAAATACGACCAATCTTCCTGCGCGTATTTATGCAGGTGAGGGTGTGGCGCAAATGCTATTTTTTGAATCTGATGAAGTCTGTGAAACCTCATATAAAGATCGTGGTGGTAAATATCAAGGTCAGACAGGCGTTACTTTGCCGAAGACCTAATTGCTTTAAGATATTGAATGACGGGACTTTATGTCCCGTTTATTTTTTTGAGATTTTCATTCATCGGAAACTGCTATTTTTCGCCTAATTGGCTTTGGCATCTGTATTAAAAATCAGCATAATGGATTCCGCATAATCATAAAAAAGATGCAATGCATTATAAAAAATCAAAGATTGGCGGCTGGGAAGCTGAAGCATAAGGTGCGGAGCATCGAATAAAAAGGAAAGAGTGAGATGGCTCAGATAAAAGATATATTTAAATTTCGCAAAAGTTATTTGGCGATGACAATCGGTTTCAGCCTGTTGCCTTCTGCACATGCGATGCAGGAATTATCAGATTCTTCTCTTTCTGACACCACAGGTGAGGGTGTTGCGCTCGTTCTTGATGATTTTAAAATGGTGTTTCAAGGTCCTAAAGATCTTTCTGCTGGTTCCAGTTACGCGAGAGGTATTGAAAATCCCGGGCAAGCAGATACAGGATTTATTCGTATTATTCCGACGGGTGAAAATTACAACCAACTTGGGCAGCGTGTATACGACAAAGTTTATAAATCTACATATGATAATGCTTTTCATGTTGAATGAACGCAGAATTATGCAACTGAGTATCAGCAAGCTTACGATACGCTAAAAACTGATTTTTATAATAATAACTATAATACGATTAAGAATACGTATGACACACAAGCTAACCGGAGTGCATTTAGCCAAGAGCTCATTGATTATTATTATAATACTGAATTTATGAAGGGGTATTATGATCAAAGATATGATGATTATTATAATGGTGCTGGCGAAGACTTGACGTTTTTAGGCATAAATTTAAATTATAAGCTGGTAAAAGATGGAACTAAGGAATATGAAATTTATGCAGGCAATATCTTAAAATCTGAAGAATATGCTAAAGCTAATGCTTTGGAAATGATTCAATTTCTATATGGGCAAAAAGCTAATCAGCAGATTCCAGATACCCAATGGACTACAACTGTTGATAGACAGAATATTATTGGAGCAATTGTAGATGCAAGAATTCTTGCACTAATTAAAGCAGATTATGATAAAAAATTTGAAGCTGCTTTAGCTGGAATGATGAAGGATGCAGATAGTGCTGCTATGGCTGAAATCATTGCTAGAGCAGATCAGGTTGCTAAAGCTGAAGCTGCTAAAAGTTCTGTGAGCACTTTAAAAACTAAAGCTGATGTATTTATTTATGGTCTGGCTTTATCGAAAAGCGATGGTTCTTTAAGCACACGATACAGTGATCAGGGTTTTAGCTGGGGATCGGCAGATAATCCCTGGTTATTCCGGGCAGGAACTGAAAATGTCAAACAGTTTAAGGACGCTGCTAAAGATGTAGGCTATATTGCTTTGGAAGCCCCATTAAGTCCAATTGCAGGGGTCGAAAGTGATAATAATATCAAGCTGGGTTTCTGGAGTGATATTTTTGCGCGCGCGCTTGACTCCTCGAATGCTGTAGATCCTATAACAGGTGGGCCAATATCAGGACTTGATACGGATTACCGATTAAGAACCCAATTTGTTACCAATGGTCTGAGTTTTAATGGCTCGCAAGTTCGGTTATTTCAAACCTTAGAATCTGACAATAAGAATTACAGCCAAACATTGGGTATGGCGAGTATTGTTCGTCTGAATACCAATGATCGACCAGAAACTCTAAGCAGTAGCGATAGTAATCTTAACAGTAAAGGTATTCGTCTCAGTACCGCAGCAAAAACAGATGCACTTGATGGTAATGTCTCGACCCCGGCCTTGAATGGAAGTGATGCTCCTATATTTCATGATTCTGAGGGTTTATATCTCTATAGTCCAAATATTAATTTAGTGCTCGGTAATATGTACCAGCCTTTCGTTGTCGGTTCAGAAGGCAATAATATTATTTTAGAAGTAACACGTATTCCCAATATTCCTGCCATTTATAATCAAATTTATCAGAATTATGGAGGCGGACTGGGCACAACAGATTTAAAGGGTTCGACCTGTAATGTCTATAGTTGTGGTACACCGATTAAAAATAATGCGTCAGATACCACCGCACTTTATCAAGGGCGTAATGCGACTCACAGTAGCATCTCAATAGGGACTACAGAGCGTATATCAGGGACAAATATGCTGCGCGCCAAGGATGGTGTGAATTCAACAGGAATCGTATTTAAAAATACTGAGGGTGTAAGTAAGAATTTTGGATCTGCTGTCATTGATGGTGTCCTGATTCAGCATCTGAAAATTAGAACAACTGGTCTTTAAGGGAGTATAAGAATGTCCAAATTAGTAACACTCTGTGCATTATTATGTACTTCTATGGCCAGTCTTGCCGGATTGGAAGCCCTTGATCAGCAAGCATTAACCAATACAGTGGGGCAGGGCGGAGCAGATCTTAACTGGACTTTATCTTTAAACCATGTTTATGCGACAGATTTAAGTAAAGATAAAATTTCTCGGCTTGATGGAAGTGGCAACCCGCTAGAAGTATTTTATGTTCTAGATCCCACCGCTTGTGGAGCAACAAAACAATTTTGCCGTCTGGCAATAGCGCCGAATAACCATGTCGATGCCAATGGAAATAAAAAGTGGTTAGTCTTTAAAGGCATTCAAGGCACGATTCAGATTGATAAGTTTTCAATTGATGGTACAACCATTATTAATCACCGTAATGAACCACAAACGGCGATGCAAATCAAATTTTATGATAACCAGCCTTTAAAGATCCGTAATTTAGGCTTTAATACAGTTTCCATTGAAACGGGCACCGGTGCTGGAGCCTTAGAAGGTTATGCCAATACAGGTGTTTATAGTACGTATACAGAGCGTACCTATAATACCGACGGAACTTATACAACCGCGCCCCAAGATGTTCCTTCATTTGATAAAAATGCTGAAAAAGGATTTATGGGGTTGAACGTTCATGGAAATCTGCATATGTCAGGCAATTTGAAAATATTTGGTTATAACTGTACAGGTGGGGCACAAAGTCGTTGTTAGTAACAACGTCAAGTACAGCATAAGGATATAAAAATGAAAAAAACAACAATAAAGTTGAAATTGCTAACAGTATGCATGTGTCTTATACAACAAGGTTATGCACTTGAAACTATTGAAGAGCAAGAATTGAGTGAAGTCACTGGACAAGATGGTATGGTGATTACTCATGAAATCTCTAAAGCCAGTATTGCTCAAGCCAATTGGTATGATTCAAATCCAACTGCCAATACTAAAATGGGTTTAGGTCTACATAATGTTGAGATTATTGGAAAAGATAATAAACCAATCATTAGTCAACTTGAAATAGATGTAGGTGCCACTTCACAAGGGGCAGGACTTCGGCTAGCTGCAAGTGTTTCACCGTTTCAAGCCACTGCAGATTTAAAATTGGTAAAGATCGCCTGTACGACCAATCCATGTAGTCAATCTGCGAATAGTATTCGGACTACGGGTACTCAATCTAATCAAACTTTGGGTGCATTAGGGATTAGTACCTCTACACCGCTTAGTGTGCTATTACAAACCAGTGCAGGTCTATTTAATAAAGATTCAATTGCCAGTATCGATTTTCAACTTAAAAATGCCACGATTAGTCATAAATTAGGCGAAAATAGTCTGATTTTGAATGACTTTAACTTTAACTTCGCGGGTCAAGGATATATGTACATTGACCCGGATGAAGGCGTGGTACTCACCACACGAAATGGCAGTCAAGATCATTATGTGGATCTAAAGCGTGCTGAAGATATGACCGATATCACGGCTGGCCGGGTTAATCCGACCAATCCAGGGGTTAATATTGACCTGCGTTATAATACGCCAAATAATGAACGCAAAAATATTATGCGTTTAGGAGCTTCGGGTGCAGTCACTAACGCAAGATTATCCATGAGTGCAGATCAAACCCAGATAGGTACTTTTGATGTTAGTAACAAGGTGAATGGTGTACTAGAACGTCAGGACAAAGCTGCAACAGGTTACAGTGGCCTGGTCGGAGAAGGTGGGTTGAATCTAGGCTTGTCTGCAGATTTTACAGGTACTAATAGTACCGGGCTTCCAGCAACTATGGCACCTACAACATTTGAGATTGGTCATACCGGTAAGGGAAGCCATGCTGTGCAATTCTCCAAGCTCAGACCCTTGACTACACGTAATGCTGCCGGTGCTTTACACGGTAAAAATGCTTATATCGACTTTGGAAATATATATATAAATACCATTACTGCAAAAAGTCTCGATTTCATAATCAATGAAAATATGCAAAAGACTTTAGGTAGTAGTAGCACTGTACTTAAACAGACACTCAGTACCACCACGAATGGAGAGGATTTTGCCTATATCGCCGTACGTGGAATGGATTTTCAGTCCATTGCTGCTAAAGCACGTTTCATATCAGATAACTCTTTGGCGGAAATTGGTGGCGATGGTGGTTCATGGGGAATCGGTATTCCTATTTATAATTTAAATGCCAATGTTGCCTTGTCTGGAACGACTTATGGAACAGACAATAAGCAAGCAATTGCTTATAACATTATGGCATCTACAGAAGGCTATGGAATTGACAAGAAAACCGGTTTGCCAAGCACAACCTCGATTATATTGATTGATGGTAAAAATGGCGATCATGGTGAGGCAGTTAACTATTATGCCGGTTTTAGGAATATCGATGCTTTGATCAAGTCGGAAGGGATTATTAGTTATAAAGATGAAGGTATTTATATTCGTGCCGATAAACTGCTGATTGGAGCTAAAGCTGAGCTTGCGATTGGTCAATTACCAGGATCTAAATATAATTGTACCAATGCATCGGTCACTAAATGCGGAAGCTATGTGCCTCATGATAATTTTTCTAAACGTGATGATGTCCTGACTAATATTGCTTTTAAACTTGATGGAAACGGCGAGCTCCTCATCATTCCAGGAGTGGATCCGACCAGCGATTCACCAGATACCAACTTCCTGTCATTTGATGCAAATTTTAAGTTTAGACCCCTTACCGCAGAAGAAACTGCAAATAAAGATAATCTGGGCAGCTATTTTAGTATTGCCAATGAAGATATTGATTCAGCCGGGGTATTAAAAACTTCGTCAATTAACTTTAACCGGATGGAAGGTCATTTGGGTGTCAAAGCAAAAGTTCGTGTTAGTGCAGATACAGTGACTTTGGATAATCAGGTCAAACTCAATTATGAAAATAATATTGCAACACCATTTAAAACCAATTTTGCCATGGCGACCAATGGCAATATGCAAAACATGGCAAGTATTGCACTGACTGGTGGAACCATTCGTAGCACGATGGGAATCACACCACGCTGAAAATCAGGATGAGAAAAATGAAAAAAATAATATTAAAAAGTCTAGTGGTAGCTATGATGGGCCTAAGTGGTCAGGTATCTGCATTAACCTCATTGGAAGACCAAGAGCTCTCAGAAGTCAATGGGCAGGCTTTATTGTCAATGGAGGTTCAGTCTGGATTTAACCAGATGGATAATCTAGGAGCTACTTATGACCAGAGTAATATCTCATTTTATAAATTAGGCTTGGAAGCCGAGATGGAAATTAATGCCAATATAAAAAAGCTACAACTCGGGTGTGGCGGTGTTAATGGTGCAACCGGCTGTGATATTGATATTGATCATATTGCCTTAAGTGGTAATCCTACGAATGGCGCGGATCGTGCCGCGACTTCAGCTCTGATTACTAATCCATTTGTACAATTTGCCATAAAAAATCCAAATCAGGCATCTACACGTGAAGTTTTAGGTTTCCGTTTAAGTGCGGAAAAGATTTCAGGTCTATTGACAATGGGGACAGAAAATAGTGCTACACCAAATGGTATTAACAGTTTCAGTGGTTATATGAAAACAAAATCTTCATCAGGAGTTGCAACAACCGCTCCTCGTGTCATGGATTATGCTGCAACTGGAATGAATATTGAGGGCACGGTAAAAGGCACTATATTAGGTCAACCATTACCTCTGGATTTACATTACACATCTAGCAATTATGCTTTCCAGTTAAATTCTACAACAGCACCTTTTACTATTCCTGCTACTATAGTGTCAGGAACAAGAATGAAAGAAGTTGTACTAAAAGGGACAGGGACAGTAGGTCGTATTGATTTTAAAGGACCATTAAAAGCAGAATTATTGGATGGAGCATTAAAATTAGATAAAGATATTACAGGCTACTTAACCGGGCTACAGACAGACATTACCGTTAAACAAAATCTCGGACTTATTCATGCTTTATATTTAAATAATCCAGCTTCACTCTCCTTGCAATCCCAAAGCATTTTATGGCCTGGTGCAGCAGTCGCGGCAAAACAAGGGTGGTGGCTGGCAATGGAAGATGAAGTGGATTTAGGAAGTATTTCACCTTCATATAGTGTGCCAATTTCAGATGCTGTTTTAAAGCAAACTATTGCAGGAATTAACCATGATTTAACCACTAATGTGCGAGATTGTGGAAGTCTGGTTTTTGGTTGCGTGCTAGGAAGTGCACTTGATGTAAAGGAAATTAAAAATCCTGCGCTACTTGATTTCCCTCTTACTAATTTAACTTTACAAGGCCAGAACTTTAAACCGAACTGCTTTGGTGGACATAAATTCTGCTAAGTTTAGTTGTAAAAAATCCCGCATTACGCGGGATTTTTTATAAGAAAGCTAAATTATTTAGCAATTTTTGCCAATAATTCTTCTTTCGAGATATTTACTGATTCAGCATCACGGCGGCCTTTATATTCAAACGTACCTGCATCCAAGCCTTTTTCGCCAATTACAATACGGTGTGGAATGCCTGTAAGCTCAAGATCAGAAAATTTCACGCCCGGACGTTCATTACGGTCATCGAGTAACACGTCAAAACCTGCAGCTTGTAATTCAGCATAGAGTGCTTCCGCAGCTTCCATAGTTCGTGGAGATTTGTGTGCATTCATCGGCACAATGGCAACTTCAAACGGTGCAATGGCAGTTGGCCAGATAATGCCCTTCTCATCAAAGTTCTGCTCGATTGCAGAAGCCACCACACGCGTCACGCCAATACCATAACAACCCATGGTTACAGTGAATGGTTTGCCATCTTCCCCCAAAACTTTACAACCCAACGCTTCAGAGTATTTTTGACCTAACTGGAAGATATGACCCACTTCGATACCACGTTTGATTTGAAGCGTACCTTTACCATCTGGAGATGGATCGCCTTCAACCACGTTACGTAGGTCATAAACTTCAGTGAACTGCGCATCACGTTCCCAGTTTACACCTGTTGCGTGTTGATCTGCTGCATTTGCACCTGCAACAAAGTCAGACAATACAGATGCTGCACGATCAACAATAACGCTTACACCTTTTTCGACCAGACCTTGAGGACCGACAAAGCCAGCAGTTAAGCCAAGGGCTTGCAGTTGTTCTTCAGTAGCAAATGTTAAAGGTGCAGCAATTAAAGGATGTTTTTCAGCTTTAATTTCATTCAGTTCGTGATCGCCACGAAGGAATAAAGCAACCACAGGTGCATCTTGACCTTCTTCAGTCGCAACACCTTGAACCAATAAGGCTTTTACTGAATGAGCAGGGTTCGTACCCAAGAATGCTGATACATCTGCAATGGTTTTTTGATTTGGTGTATCTACCAGTTTGAGTTCTTGTGTCGGTGCCGCACGTTCACCGACAAGTACTGCTTCTGCCATTTCAATATTGGCTGCATAGTCAGATTCAGTCGAAAATGCGATATCATCTTCACCGCTTGAAGCCAGTACGTGGAATTCGTGAGAACCTGAACCACCGATTGAACCGGTATCTGCTTGTACTGGACGGAAATCTAAACCAAGACGGGTGAAGATTTTGCAGTAGGCTGCATACATGTCGTCGTAGGTTTGTTGTAGTGATTCCTGGTTAGCATGGAAAGAGTAGGCATCTTTCATGATGAATTCACGTGAACGCATTACGCCAAAACGTGGACGAATTTCGTCACGGAATTTGGTTTGTACCTGGTAGAAGTTTGCAGGCAATTGCTTGTAGCTTTTTAATTCGTTACGTGCAAGGTCGGTGATCACTTCTTCATGCGTCGGCCCCAGAACAAATGGGTTGCCATGGCGGTCGTTGAAGCGTAAAAGTTCAGGGCCGTATTGTACATAACGACCTGATTCTTCCCACAAAGATGCAGGTTGAGTCACCGGCATATAGACCTGAAGTGAACCGACTTTGTCCATTTCTTCGCGAACGATCGCTTCAACTTTATTTAATACGCGAACGCCCATCGGCAACCAGGTGTATAGACCTGAAGCCAACTTACGAATCATACCGGCACGAAGCATCAGCTGATGGGAAATAACCTCAGCATCGTTCGGGGTTTCTCTTAACGTTGCAAATAAAAAGCGACTCGCGCGCATGGAAACTGTCCTAAAAAATTAAGCGTTAAAGCAGGGATTATACAATAAAAAATGAGGTGAGCATTTGGGAATGTCACCTCATTGTGTTGCATTAAATTATGCCATGATTTTACGTGCCTGACGCAGCATAAAATTCTTAAAGTCATCCAGGTAAGTAAAGATCACCGGCACCACCACCAGGGTCAGCAGGGTAGAGGTAATTACCCCACCAATCACCGCATGCGCCATCGGTGCACTTTGTTCCCCACCTTCACCTAGCCCTAGGGAAAGTGGAACCATGCCCATAACCATCGCGCTGGTGGTCATCAGAATAGGACGCAAACGGGTTTTACCAGCGGCAATAATCGCATCATAACGATCTTCGCCGCGATCCATGGCCTTCTTGATGAAGTCGATCAGCAGAATCGCATTCTTGGTCACCAGTCCCATCAGCATGATAATGCCGATAATCGAGAACAGGTTCATGGTTGAGTTAAACAGGAACAAGGCCAGAAATACGCCAATCAGCGACAATGGTAGTGAGGCCATAATTGCCGCAGGATGGATAAAACTGTTGAACTGCGAACCGAGCACAATATAGATAAAGACAATCGACAGGGTAATCGCAGTCAGGGCATAACCTGCGGATTCTGCCATGTCGGCATTGGAGCCTTGAGTATCGAAACTATAACCCGGTGGCATATCAAAATTTTCTTGCAAGCGGCTGATATCCGTACCAATGTCGCCTGCAGGACGTCCTGAGGTATTGGCCTCGACTAGCACTTCACGTGCCAGATCACGTCGATTAATCTGCGAGGCACCGAGTTTTTCTTCAAATTTGGCCACGCTCGAAAGCGGAACCAGAATTGGTTGATTATTGGCATCGGTTTTATTTGAGGTGATATACATATTCTGTAAATCGCTAGGCAAGCTGCGCTGGTCTTCGGTCAGGCGCAGATTCACATCATAGGTTTCACCTTTTTCATCCTGCCAGGTCGTGACATCATCACCGGCAATCAGCGGACGCACTACATTGGCAATCTGATTGACTGATAAACCTAAATCACTGGCCAAGACGCGATTAATCTGTACATCAAGAGTTGGCTTGGGTTCTTTTAATGAAGTTTCCAGATCGACAATGCCATTAATTTTCGCCATTTCCGTCATAAAGCGATCAGAAATTTTTTGCAGTTCATCCAGATCCGGGCCTTTGATCGAAATCATGATTGGCTTCTGGCCACCAGAAACGGTTTCATCGGCGGATGCCACCGAGGTAATGCTGATTCCAGCCACCGATTGCAGACGCTGGCGAAATTCATTATTTAAGTCATTCAGGGTCTTTTCACGTTCGGTACGCGGCGTCACGGTCACCCGTAAACTGACATGGTTTTTACCGCGGTCGGTTGCGCCATTAATCACCCCATAGGTGGCTTTGACATCCGGATGCTGACGAATAATCTGATCCACCTGCTGGAGTTTGGCCTGAGAATATTCAAGCGATGAATCGACCGGTGTTTCAAACTTGATCCGGATTTCACCTTTATCGGGAACCGGTACAAATTCGGTGCCGATCAGTTTGGATAAACCCAGAGCACCAAATAATGAAGCCACAGCAATCATTAAGGTAATCAATCTGAAGCGCAGTGCCAGTTTCAGCAATTTTTCATAGACATGGCTTAAGTTGTCCAGCTTGCCAGAGATCCAGCTAAAGAAACGTTTCACCCGACCTGGTTTTTTATTCGGATCTTTTTTCTTTTCTGCCCAATGTGCTGAGAGCATCGGGTCCAGGGTAAAGCTGACAAACATCGAGATCAGAACGGCCATACTTACCGTGACCCCGAACTGGTAGAAGAAACGGCCAATAATTCCGCCCATAAAGGCAACAGGCAGGAATACGGCAACAATGGTCAATGTCGTGGCCAGTACGGCTAAGCCAATTTCTTTGGTGCCATCGAGCGCGGCAGTGACATGATCTTTGCCCATATCGGCATGCCGGACAATATTTTCACGCACCACAATCGCATCATCGATCAACAGACCAATACTCAAGGACAGCGCCAGCAAAGTCATCATATTGATGCTAAAGCCAAAGGCCCAGATAAAGGTTAAGGTGCCCAAAAGAGCAATTGGTAGGGTTAAACCGGTGATTACTGTGGAGCGGAAAGAACCCAGGAACAGTAGGACAATCAGCACAGCCAGTACCGCACCTTCAATAATGGTTCGGGCTACATCACCAATGGTGCCGCGGATACTTTTGGAGGAGTCCACCACCACTTGTAAAGTGGTACCTTGTGGAAGCTGCGCCTCAATACTTTCTAAAGCTGCATAGCTCTTGTCGACTACTTCAATGACGTTTGCATCTGAACTGCGCAAAATATCAATTGCCACTGCGGTTTTACCATTCAAAAAGGCAGCCGATTCCAGCTCTGCCTGACTGTCTTGAATATTGGCCACTTGTCTGAGGAAAATCGGTACGCCGTTTTTATTGGCAATAACCAGATCGCCGAAGGCGAGGGGATGCAGTACTTTGGAATTGATTTCAATGACCAGTTCCGAATTACCCGATTTAAGCGTCCCCCCCGGGACTTCAATATTCTCGGCCTTTAAGGTGTTAATCACACTGTCCACACCAATGCCAAAGGCTTGTAGTTTTTGTGGTTCCACCTGAATCCGGATCTGGCGCTGCGCATCACCCAGCAGGTTGACCGTTCCGACGCCCGGGACTGTACGCAATTGTGGCACAATTCGCTGATCCAGATAGGAACTGAGCGCTTTCACATCCATATTGTCGGATTCAAATACGATCGACATTACCGCATTCGCCGTCGGGTCATAACGTTCTACAATCGGCTCCTGAATCTCATCACGAAATTCAGCAGTTACAGAAGCGATTTTATCCCGCACGTCCTGAGCTGCTGTGGTAGATGTCACATCCAGATTAAATTCAGTGGTGATGATGGACAGGCCTTCACTGGACTGGGAAATCACCTGTTTCAAACCGGAAATGGTATTGATCTGATCTTCGAGTTTCTTGGTGATTTCCGATTCAACCGTTTCCGGAGAAGCGCCCGGATAGTTGGTATAGATCACCACAAAAGGGAAATCGACATCAGGAAATTCTTCAACGCCCATCCGCTGCCAGGAAGCCAGTCCCAGTACCATCAAACAGAACATCATCATGATGGTGAAAACCGGATACTTCACACTAATTCGGGTAAACCACATGTCAATGATCCTGTATGAATGGTTTTAGTTGGCGCGAAGGGTGACAGTTTTTTGCAGATCGGCTTCGCTAAACTTAACCCGGCTGACCTGATCACTATTTTCTAGTCCTTGAACCACGGCAATGTTGTCGCTATAACGCTGTTCTAGTACCTGAACATTGACTTTGATAATTTTATTCTGGCGTATTATCCAGACATAAGGTTTATTCTGAATGTCTTGAATAGTATCTAATGGAATCAGCTGGCCAGAAATCTGTTGTGAACTCAGAATGTTGCCTTCAACGAAGGAGCCGATACTTAGCGAAGGAATGGTTTCATTCGGCGTGGCAAAGAATTCGATCTGGCGACTGGCCTGATCTGCAATGGGGGAAATCCGGCTAATTACGGCAGTGAGCCGATTTGGATTACCTTGAATGTTGTATTCGACCTGACTGCCCAGTCTTAAACCTGATTGCAGATCACTAGGTACGCGTGCTTGAATTTCCAGCCGTTTCGGATCGACAATTTCAAACAGGGTTTGTCCAATGGCAACGGTTTGACCCGGTTCAACCTGACGTTGCGTAATCACGCCACTGATCGGACTGGTCATGGTGCCATCACGATCGGCTTTCTGGGCAATATCGACATTGGCTTGCTGGGCGCGGACATTTTCAAGCTGGGCCTGATAATCGACCTGACTTTGTTCATATTCTACTTTTGAAATAAACCCCTGATCGAGCAGACGCTTTTTACGCTGCATCATGTTGTGCGCCTGATTGGCTTGCGCTTGAGTTGAGGCCAGATTCGCACGCGCCTGTGCCAGACGAGCTGCATTGTCCTGATTATTCAGGCGTACCAGCACTTGTCCCTTGGCAACTGTTTGACCTACCTGTGCGTTTACGCTGGTGGCAGTAGCAGAGACCTGTGACTGTATGCTGCTTTGATTGACTGCACGAATGGTGCCGGTGAATGCGGTTTTTTGAACTGAATTGCCAGATTGAACTGCAACTAGATCTTGAGGAATGACTTCAATGGATTTGGCTGTTTCGGTTTGCTGTACGGGTTCATTTTTATCACAAGCCACTAAAAACATATTTAAGCAAAGTGCACTCATGATCAGGATAGAGCGCGGGGAAGGCATATTTAAATCATGAGAATGCGGTGCAGTTTGCATATGAGTCCTTTTAGCTGGCTATGGATCAAAACCACGGCTAGCTATTTGTATTTATTCAAGTGCTTTTAAACGGGCGATAATTTTGTCGTATTCTGCTTCCAGATTTCGATAGCGACTTTGTAAAGATTGAATATTTTCTTTCTGGGAAGCGAGATTTTTCTGGTTATTGTCTAATGTTGTTTTCAGGTGTGCCGGTGGGGTTTTACCTTTACGTAAATATTCACGTTCCTGACGCACAAACATGACCCGATCTTTTTGCAGTTGCTTCATTTGTTCTTGCTGAAAATCAATCTGTTTTTTTAACTGGACCAGGCTGTCATTCTTTTTCTGTAAAGCGGTCTGGCTATTGTTATAAGCACGCTTGAGTTTATGATCTTCGGCAATTCGCTGCGCCTGTTGGGCACGTTGTGGCGCTTGCCTGATATCCGCTTCGGCATTATAAGGACGGGCACGCTTAATCACCTGCATATTCTGGTCAAGTGCTTCATAGCCATAACGGATATGATTTGGCGTGACATTAGTACTGATATTGGCCACACCCTTGCTGTCATAATAACGATACCAAGTGGCTTTTTGCGGGAGTTGGTTACTACTCGCACACGTTAAGCTCACCTGTAACAGTAGCAGCACAACAACAATGAATTGGCCAGTCATTTTATTTTTATCAATGACAGCAAGTTTTCTTAAAAACTGACTCATCATTGGCTCCCCGAATTTAAAGTTGACTAAATTACTTATTTTAAAGTAATAATCTTGTTATATTAGACTTAAATTTATCAATAAAAAACTACCGTTAGTCAAAAAAAAACCAATAACGATAAGAAAATGTGAAGCTGTTATTAAAAATAAATGATTTTGTCTACTTGTGTAGAAAATGTTCATTGATAATACAAGTGACTTTATGTTAAAAATGTTTATCGATCGTAATAAAATAATCCTATGAGCCTTATGGCATATAGTTTCTAAAATGGGAAGGGTTAAACAAATGGACGATAAATTCCAAAATCTAAAAATTATGGTTATTGATGACTCAAAGACCATTCGTCGTACTGCGGAAACTCTTCTTCAACGCGAAGGTTATGAGGTCATTACTGCAGTAGACGGTTTTGAGGCTTTGTCAAAAATTGCCGAAGCAAATCCAGATATCGTTTTTGTAGATATTATGATGCCGCGCCTGGATGGTTATCAAACCTGCGCCTTAATCAAAAACTCTCAGAATTACCAGAATATTCCTGTGATTATGCTATCGAGTAAAGATGGCTTATTTGATCAGGCCAAAGGTCGTGTCGTGGGTTCAGATGAATACCTGACTAAACCTTTTAGTAAAGATGAATTGCTCAATGCAATCCGTAACCATATTAGTGCTTAATATTTGATTTTTTTGGGGAATTGGCATGGCACGTATCCTAATTGTGGATGACTCACCGACAGAAACTTTTCGCTTTAGAGAGATTCTTTCTAAACACGGCTTTGAGGTGATTGAAGCAGCAAATGGCGCAGATGGCGTCACCATGGCACAGGCAGAATTGCCGGACCTAGTCCTGATGGATGTGGTTATGCCGGGCGTGAATGGTTTTCAGGCGACCCGCCAGATTGCACGTGGTGCAACGACCAAACATATTCCAATCGTGATTGTGAGTACTAAGGATCAGGCCACTGACCGTGTATGGGGCAAGCGTCAAGGCGCAGCGGATTATCTAACAAAACCAGTCGATGAAAAACAATTAATAGATGTAATTAAGCAGCACCTCAATGCAGGATAAGCTCTATGGCAGCAAATGGATTTATCGAATTGCTTCGCATTGCGAAACGGGGGAATAAAAACTACGTTTCCAATGGCAATGAAGTTAACCGATGGTCGGGCATTGCTTTTGAGATGATGGGGCAATATTTTGTTGCCCCGCTGGGGGAAGTATCAGAAGTGATTTATCCCCCAGAATATACGCCGGTACCCAAGACACAAGCATGGGTGTTGGGTCTGGCGAATATCCGGGGAAGACTGTTATCGGTTTCTGATCTGACGCAGTATGTATCAGGGCAGAGCAGTCAATTTTCACCGACTCAAAAAGTATTATGCATCAACCATAATGACCAGTATGTGGGTTTGGTCGTAGATCAAGTTTTGGGTATACAACATTTCAATAAGAAAAGTTTCTTTTCGAAGAAATCTGAATTGGATAAAAACTTACAAGAATATTGTCAGGGGTTTTTCCATCAGCACAACCAGCAGTGGCATGTGTTTTTATTCAGTCGTCTGTTGCAAAATCCAAAATTTATGAACGCATCTATAAAATTTATAAATTAAATGTCGCGCTCGAAAGTAAGCAAGGCGTCAACCGGGGAGAGGCTGCATGGGCTTTAAACTTAAAAAGAAAAATACAGGTGAGAGCACTGGCCGCAAAGGCGGTAATGCTTTTTTAGCTAAGATTCAAACGCAAGTAGATCAGTTATCACGTGTATTTGGTGATAGTGAAAAATCAAAACCGCTGATCTATGGAGCAGCAGGCTGTCTTTTAGCCGCACTGATCACTTTATTGTATCTTTTTTATAGTGTTCCACGTACCAACGAACTCACTCAAAGTCTGGGTGATTTGCGTCTCCTCTCGCAAACGATTTCGCGCCAAGCGACTGAAGCGACAGCTTCGGGTACGCCTGAGGCCATGAAGAACCTCACTGACTCGCAAAAAGCTTTTGCTGAAAATCTTGAGACAGTTAAAAGTATTCACTCTAACAATGATGCGTTGCAAGCTGTTGATAAACAGTGGACAGAAGTGTCGAGCAGTATTGATCTGATTACCTCACAACAAAAGATTATTAACCAGTTATACGACACCAACATCGCGATTGGTGAAGCGATTCCGGGGATTCAGGCGGAATATAACTTGATGGTCGACCAGATGGCACGTCAAGATATGCCATCGAACCAGGTGGTTATTGCCAAAAACCAGGTATTCATTGCAGAACGTATCTTACGTTCAATCAGTTTGGTACTGACAGGTAATGATGGTTCACGTGAATCTGCGGATGACTTCAGTGCCGATACCGAAACTTTTGGTTCTTATCTGAATGCACAGTTAAATGGTTCTGCTGAACTGGGTGTACAGCGTATTGCTGATCCAACCCTGCGTGAATCTCTGGAAGGCATCAAGGCTGAATATGATGACGTACTGGAATCTGCATCAGCGATTATTCTGAAAAACTCTACACAGATCGTAAAAGTTCGTCAGGCAGCCGCATCTATTTTTTCTCAATCTGATGTGCTTTTGGACAACCTGAATAAATTATCTGGTAACTCAGGTCTTAAAACGGTTGTTCCGGCAGTCCTTCTGATCGCATTATTAGTCGGTTTCTTGCTGTGTGTATTCAAGTTACTTTCTCTGCGTGGCTTGTCGGATAAGCAGCGTGTAGGCCGTTTACAAGAAGAATATGACCGTAACCAGAATGCGATTTTACGTTTACTGGATGAGATCGCCGATCTTGCAGATGGTGACTTGCGTTCATATGCAACAGTATCTGAAGACTTTACCGGTGCGATTGCCGACTCGATTAACTTTGCGATCGACCAGTTACGTGATCTGGTATCGCGTATTACTGAAACTTCTCAAGAAGTTGCGCAATATACTGCAACTACACAAAGCATTACCAACCAGTTAGCTGAAGCATCTGAACATCAGGCACAAGAAATTGCCGGTGCTTCTGCAGCGATTAACGAAATGGCATTGTCGATTGACCAGGTATCTGCCAACGCCGATGAATCAGCGGTGGTAGCAGAACGTTCAGTACAAATTGCTGCAAACGGTGCGGATGTCGTACATCGCTCGATTGAGGGTATGGACACGATTCGTGAACAGATTCAGGAAACTTCAAAACGTATTAAACGTTTGGGTGAATCTTCTCAGGAAATTGGTAACATTGTAGCCTTGATTAACGATATTGCTGACCAGACGAACATTCTGGCATTAAACGCAGCGATTCAGGCGTCGATGGCCGGTGAAGCAGGTCGTGGTTTCGCGGTCGTAGCCGATGAAGTACAGCGTCTTGCGGAACGTTCAGCTTCTGCAACCAAGCAGATTGAAGGCCTGGTAAAAACCATTCAAACGGATACGAACGAAGCCGTTATTTCGATGGAACAAACTACATCAGAAGTTGTACGTGGTGCGAACTTGTCTAAAGATGCCGGTGTGGCACTAGATGAGATTCAAACAGTATCGAACAACCTTGCGAAACTGATTGCGAACATTTCTGATGCTGCGAAACTGCAGTCAGCATCTGCAGGTCATATTGCGACCACGATGAATGTCGTACAGGAAATTACCTCGCAAACCACCAGTGCAACCTTCGATACAGCACGTTCAGTATCTGAACTGGCAAACATGGCCGATGCATTACGTGAATCTGTATCTGACTTTAAACTACCAGAATAAAGTCAGACATGATGGGGAAATGTGTCTTGACCGCGGTTGAGACACATTCAGAAAATACAGATAAAGCCTCGACAAGATGTACTTAACTTCATACGTTAGGTATCGCGTGACGGTCACAATTAAGTTTGAGCGCCCTTCTTGGCGGCATAACGTAAGAAGCATGAGCTATGAAAGAAATATTAAAAAATTTAGTTGAAACGACAACGCTTCCTGAAGATAGTTATCTTGACCAAGATGCAGAAATTCTTGAAATTTTTGTTGAGGAAATCGAAGAGATCTTCGTTGAGTTAAATGCTTTATTTCCAGAATGGTTGAGCAATCCAGATCATCAAGAAAATCTGAAGACCATTCGCCGCCATTTTCACACCCTGAAAGGTTCAGGCCGCATGGTCGGGGCAAAATCGGCAGGGGAAATGGCCTGGGCGGTTGAAGATACCTTAAACCGGGTTTTGTCCGGTTCGATTCAGCTAACACCGACGGTACAGAAATTTGCCCAAGCGGTACTGAATGTCTATCAATATGCTTTATATCCAAAATTCAAACATGTACAGCAATTGGATCTCGATCTGCGTCCAATGGTGCTGTTGGGACAACAATTACAACAACAAATTTCGCCTGAACCTGCGCTAGAAGAATTATTAGCATTGGCAGATCATTTGACCGCTGAAGGTCAGATGACAGGTCTTGAGCTTGCAGACAATGAGCCAAGTGAAGTTGAGCTAACAGTAGCTTCAGTAGAATTACCGGTTCGCAGTGATATCGAAGAAACTGTGGCGATCTTTATTGAAGAAGCAGAAGAGCATCTGGAAACGATAGCCACCTTCCTTCGTACTGAAGATGAAAAATCACAAGATTATAATGCGTTGATTCGTGCGATTCATACCTTGCGCGGCAGTTCATCCATGGCGCAGATTGACCAGATTTTTGAAGCCAGTTCTAAAGTAGAGCATCTGTTCAAAACCTTGCTACAAGATGAAATTGTCTCCACTTCAAAAGAAACTGCTTTACTGATTCAGTATGCCGAGTTTGTCAGTGACTATCTGCATTTGCTACGTCAGGGCAATACTGCAAAACTGGATGCGGTATACGCCACCTTTGAGCGTGTCTGGCATGATTATGGCTTTGCAGTTACTGAAACCAATAGCATTCAGACGCAAGGTTTGGTGTCTAAACTGGTTGAGCTGGATATTGATCTGTTATTGGATGCCGAGTTTGAATTTGATAAACGCGCCCAAGTCGATTATCCGGAATATATTCAGGCACTCAGCCAGCAGGCTGCAGAATTGCTGGCACATACAGAAAGCCGGGCAGCGCAAGGCATTCATGAATTCACTGCCGACCTGAAATTGGCTTATGATGCGCTGCTTGAAAAGCCAGTGCTGCTAAACAGCGATTATGCTTATGAACTGTTCGCACAGGCGCATCAGGAATTTATTCATTTATTTGATACCTTGGCCGCAGGACAGCGCGTCATTCTGAATGATGAGATTCAAAAAATACTCAGTGAACTGTCTGCATTTGTGCAGCAGGATCTCGAGATATTTGCTGAAGATACTAGCAATCAGAATGTTGAGCTAAGCTCAGAAACCACACAAGTAGCCGAGACTGGCAGTGTCGATTTTGCTAGTTTGAGTCAACGCATCGCTGCGGATCGTCAGCAGTGGCAAAGTGCTGAAACTAACCGTGATTTTGATGAAGAATTACTAAGTATCTTCCTGGAAGAAGCAGATGAATTGCTGGCAGGCATTGATGAAGATCTGAATACCTGGAGCAAAAAACAGGACGATACAACTTCGCTGAACAATCTGATGCGTCATTTGCATACCTTAAAAGGTGGTGCAAACATGATTGCAGCTTCGCATATCGGTTTGATTGCGCATGAACTGGAAAGTATTTATGAGCGGGTGATTCGTCAGCAAATTGCCGTGACACCTGCTTTAATCCAGATTATCCGTCTGGTTCAGGACAACGTGTCCGATCGTATTCAATCGATTCGGGAAGACGGTATTGATTATCCTGCACCAGAAGCGATTGCGATTCTGCAAAATATTCAGGCGCTGGTTTCTGGACAAGCTGTTGCTGCTGCGGAGAGCGCGAACGCTGTAGTTAAAGTTGCAGAGGTCGAAGCGACATCAATTCCTAAACCGCAACTTGAAGAGTCAGCAACGACTGAACAGCCTGCAACTGATCTGGCTGAAGCTGAAGAATTACTGGAAATCTTGGAATCTCCTGAGGCCACTGAAGACACACCAGTAGAACGCTCTGAAGAAGACGAACTGAAATCGATTGTTGAAGAATCTTTCCTTGAAGAATCCGAAGAGATTCTGGCGAATGCCGAGAAGCTCCTCAATCAATGGTTTGATCAGCGTAGTGACCGCAGTTTATTGCTGCAATTACAGCGTGCTGCCCACAGTATCAAGGGCGGCGCACGTATGATTGATGTTGAAGAAGTGGCCAGTATTGCCTATGAGCTGGAAACAACTTTCGAACAGTTTGCGGTCTATCAATTTAACTCGAATGCCTATGATGGCTTATTGCAGAAAACGCTGGTCTGGTTAAGACAGGCGATTTTCCAGCGTGACTATAACGGTTTTGAGCAGCTGCACAGCAGTCTGAAAAAGATTGCTTATGTGGACGTTACTGCGCAATTGCCTGAGCGTCTGGCGAAAACAGATAATCTGGTGGTCAGTACCGACTTCGGCTTTGTTGAAGGTGATGGTACTGAGCCGCCACAGATGATGGGTGAGTGGGCGAATAGTGGTAGCAGCGATAGCAATAACGAGATGATCCGTATCTCTGCTGATCTGGTCGAGAAGATGATTGACCTGTCCGGTGAGAACTCGATTAACCGTTCGCGTATCGAGATGGACCTGGGTCAGCTGGGCAATACCTTGAACGAGATGGAACTGGCAATCAAGCGTCTTGCCGATCAGTTACGTCGAATGGAAGGCGAGCTGGAATCACAGATTATTGCCAAACATGGTTCAGAGAACTCGCGCTATGCCGACTTTGACCCGCTGGAAATGGACCAATATTCCTCTCTAAACCAGCTGTCCAAATCACTGGCAGAATCTGCATCGGATTTGGTCGACTTCAAGAGTACCTTAGCCGACAAGATTCGCGAAACCGAAGGACTGTTATTGCAACAATCCCGTATTCAGGCCGAGATTCAGGAAAGCCTGATGCGTACCCGTCTGGTCCCATTTGACCGGATGTTGCCGCGTTTACAGCGTATTGTGCGTCAAACCTCGACCACCTTGAACCGTCCTGCAGAACTGATCGTACAGAATACCGAAGGTGAACTGGATCGTAATATTCTCGAGCGTCTGGTCACACCATTTGAGCATATGCTGCGTAATGCGATTGACCATGGCCTGGAAGATACGGCAGATCGTATCGCACTGAACAAGCCGGAAGTGGGTTCGATTGTCTTGAACATCAGCCGCCAGGGAACCGATGTAATCGTGTCCTTTAGTGATGATGGTAAGGGGATTGATGCAGAGAAGATTCGTGAAAAAGCGCTGAGTCTGGATCTAATCAAAGCGGATCAAGTCATTGATCAGGAAGAAATCCTGCAATTTATCTTCCATCCCGGTTTCAGTACCGCGAAAGCAGTGACCCAGATTTCTGGTCGTGGTGTCGGTCTGGACGTGGTACAAAGCGAGATCAAATCATTGGGCGGCCATGTGTCAGTAAGCTCGGAACTGGGCAAGGGTACGGTCTTTACGATTCGCGTACCGACGACCGTAGCGGTCAGCGATGCCTTGATGGTGAAAGTGGGCGATCAGCAATATGCGATTTCTCTGGCACAGATTGACCGAATCGTGCGTATTGCGCCGACCACATTGGAAAGCTATTTCAACAGTAAAGATGACTATTTCAAGATCGATGGCGCAAACTATAAGCTGCGCTATCTGTCTGAGTTTGTGGGCAACCAGCCGATTCCACGTCTGAATAATGTTGGGCATTCATTGCCGGTGCTGTTGATTAAAGGAAATAGTGGTCAGACCATTGCCTTACTGGTCGATCAGCTGGTCGGTTCACGAGCGCAGATTGTAGTAAAACCGATTGGACAGCAGTTTGCCAACGTCGGGGTAGTGGCCGGTGCCACGATTCTGGGTGATGGTCAGGTCTGTCTGATTCTCGATGGACAGAATGTTGCCCGCCAGATTCAGGCGACACAGCGTGTCAAACAGCTGAATGATCAGCGTGATGGTTCGCGTAATTCAAATGCACGTCGTCTGGTGATGATTGTCGATGACTCGGTGACTGTACGTAAAGTGACGTCGCGTCTGCTTGAACGTCAAGGCTATGATATTGTCACTGCCAAAGATGGCGTAGATGCGATCGAGCAGCTTGAAAACGTCAGACCGGATCTGATGTTGCTGGATATCGAAATGCCGCGCATGGACGGTTTCGAAGTGACCAATCTGGTTCGTCACCATGATATTCACCGTGACTTGCCGATTATCATGATTACCTCACGTACCGGTGAGAAGCATCGTGAACGTGCATTCAGCCTGGGCGTAACGCACTATATGGGTAAACCGTTCCAGGAAGCGGAATTGCTGGCCAATATCCAACAACTGATTGCTGAAAAACAGGGGTAATACATGAGTCAGACCAATTCGAACAGCAAAATGGCTGATCAGATTAGCCAGCAGGAACTTCAGCATCTGATTACGGTATCGACCGGATTTATTGATGCCTATATTATTGACTGTCATGGCAAAGATCCGATGTTATTGCCACAAAACATTGTCCTGTCAGCACTGGATAGCAATACCCAGGTTAAGACAGTGGAGTGGCATGAAGCACAGTTGCCGGTCTATGCAGTAAATGATCCGTCACGTCAAAATGGGGTGGCACTGGTGATTGAGGGTGATGAAATCACTCAGCGTTTTGCCTTGATGTGCAATGAAATGCCGAAAACCATCCGGATTCGTATTTCCGAAGTGGTCGATGTCGATCAGCCGGTGAATGATCCTGCCATCTTTCAATATGTGCGCATGAACGAACAGCTGTTCCATATTCCGAATATGACGAATATTCAGGCTGCAATCGGACTGTAATTCAAACTATAAAATATAAAAAAGGAACTCCAGGGAGTTCCTTTTTTATTGCGTTATGAATTTACTTAATTGGCGAGTAAATTCACGAGAATCTGCTCATAGATTTCAGTCAATGGCTCTAGGTCGTCAATATCGACATGTTCATTGATCTGGTGGATCGTAGCATTTAATACACCAAGTTCGAGTACCTGTGCGCCGGTAGGGGCAATAAAGCGGCCATCTGAGGTACCGCCCGAAGTCGAGAGTTCGGTTTCAGTTCTTGTTACATTCAGAATTGCAGTTTTAGCTGCATTCACTAGTTCACCGATCGGGGTCAGGAAAGGCAAGCCCGACAAAGTCCAGGAAACATCATAGTCCACACCATGACGATCCAGAATTTCTAAAGTACGTACTTTGAGTTCTTCGGCGGTCACTTCAGTTGAATAACGCCAGTTGCACAATAGGTTCATGGTGCCGGGAACAACATTGGTTGCGCCTGTACCCGAATTGATATTGGAAATCTGGAAGGTCGTCGCCGGGAAATATTCGTTGCCATGATCCCAGACTGTGTCGCACAGTTCAGCAATGGCTTTAGAAGCGGTATGAATCGGATTCACGGCCAGATGCGGATAAGCCACATGACCCTGTTTGCCTTTGACTGTAAGGTTGGCATTTAATGAACCACGACGGCCATTTTTGACTATATCGCCCAGTTTATTAGTACTTGACGGTTCACCGACCAGACACCAGGTAATTTTCTCATTACGCGCTTCCAGTGTTTCAATCACTTTCACCGTGCCGTTAATCGATGGACCTTCTTCATCTGAAGTAATCAGGTAGGCAATCGAACCTTTATGATTCGGATATTTTTCAATAAAACGTTCTGTGGCGACTACCATGGCTGCCAACGCCGTCTTCATGTCGGCACTGCCACGACCATAAAGTTTGCCTTCACGGATTTCTGGTAAAAAAGGATCTGAGTTCCAGGCATCCAGATTCCCTGTTGGCACGACATCGGTATGGCCAGCGAAACAGAAGACCGGACCTTCTGTGCCTTTGCGTGCCCAGATATTATCTACATCTTCAAAGCGCATGGATTCAATGTTGAAACCAATCTTCTTTAAGCGTTCAGCCATGATGTTCTGGCAGTCATGATCAATCGGTGTGACAGAAGGCTGACGTAATAGTTGCAGGCTTAAATCGAGGGTAGCGGAAGAGCTCATACGGTATTCAACAGTCGATAATTTTTTCGGTTCTATAATAGGCGAATATAGACGTGAATGTGAACGACTGATATAAAAAAACCCTATCTGAGATAGGGTTCTGTGAGCGTTTAGGAAAAAACTAGTTTTGACGGATTTCGTCAGAGGTTTTTTCAGCAGTATTGGTTACCGCATCGCCAGCCTTAGACACATCTTTGCCCATGCCTTTTACGGTGTTACAGCCAGTCAATACAAAAGCCATCATTAATGAAGCAGCAAGAATTTTTTTCATCATCATCTCCGTATAATCAATAATAAAATTATTATGATGTGGGACTTAGAGTAGAAAATATACGCCCTAAAAAATATGTGGTTTTCATAGTGCTTCGGTTAATAAATGTAATGCTTTATAGGGGCTTATGCGATGGATGCTGGATCAGCACCGGATTGCGATACAT
This sequence comes from Acinetobacter sp. CIP 102136, assembly GCF_000369685.1. Lineage (GTDB taxonomy): Bacteria > Pseudomonadota > Gammaproteobacteria > Pseudomonadales > Moraxellaceae > Acinetobacter > Acinetobacter fasciculus. The sequence goes on along the minus strand of NZ_KB850142.1, from coordinate 1,744,297 downwards.
ATAAAAGTCATTGCTATCGAGTTTTTTATAAAGTCCATCCGTCCACCAGATCGCAGCTGAACTGCTCGGCCGGGCTTGCGGATAAATCCATTCATGTCGTTGCAGACGATAAAAACCGTGCTGTGCAGCAGGAATATACTGTCCCCATAAACCCAGACGCCGTTCTATATTAATCCATGAGGGAATTGGCTGATCGGCATGATGTGTAGGCAAATACAGCTGTCCCTTGAGGACGCAAAAACGTTTTTGAATGGGATGCTGCAAAGCCTCATCAAACTGGAATTGTTTTTGCGTGAAATGCTTCATTTTTCTGATTAAAGTATCGGTGCGGTTCAGGCCATACCAATGCGGCAGGCTAAAATCGGCTTCGGCCAGATAATATTTCAGTGCTACTTCCCAATGTTCAATCTGTCCTGTATCGGTATTTAATAACAGAAAATCCAGCTCACCCAAGGTCTTGGCACCCTCAATTTTTTGCAGACTATGACCAAGCAACCGATAGGGATGGTAAACATCATCGAGCAACCAGAACCAGACCAGCATTTCAAAGCGCAGCCCCAAACGTGTGCTTTTCAGTTGCTGCACAAATTTGATTAATTCTTCTGGATGCTGATCGAGAAACTCCAAGCGTGGATGATAATGGTCAAGATGTTGCTGCCAGGTCTGGCTGTAATGCAACTCAAAACGATGTATGAGCTCAAGTTCATCTGGAACATGGGACAGGATATTCGGACTGCCAATAGCAAATGCCAGTTGCCGCACCAAAGGATGTTGATAACGTTGCCATGCTTCTACAAGATTTTGGTTTAAACTGGAAAAGGGCATAGTACAACCTGTGAAAAGTGCAGAAATACAACGGACAGTATCGGAAAACGCTTTATACTACCTGAATTCTGCGGCTAGGGTTGATATATGAAAGTGTTGTTTTGGCGAAGTCTGGTGGTGCTGTTTGTGATCCTGGGCTTTATCGGTGCAATCCTGCCGGGTATGCCAACAACGGTCTTTTTGATTCTGGCGGCCTGGGCGGCATCCAAGGGCTGGCCGCAAATGGATGACTGGTTATTGAATCATCCCAAATATGGCCCGACCTTAAGAGATTGGCGCGTACATGGTACTGTACCGCGTAAGGCCAAATGGCTGGCCAGTATCATGATGCTGATCAGCGGGATCATCATGCTGTTTACCACGGCACCCTTGGCCGTAAAAGCCTTTACCAATATTACGATGCTGATCGTCGCGATCTGGTTATGGCGACGCCCTGAACCGAATCAGATCATTATTCAGCAAAATACAGTCGATCCAGAAAAGACAGATCTACAAACTCCGCAATCTGTAGATAGTAAATTAAACCCTATAAAACCAAACAAAATAGAGTCTGAGAATAACAAGTCATGAGTACCTTGCATCTGGATCAAGCCGATATCCTGATTGATCTTGCCCAACAAAAACTGTATCTGCCCCGTCTAAACAAGCAATATCTGATTTCCAGTGGCAAAAATGGCATTGGCGAAACTGAAAATAGTGGCCAGACTCCTCGTGGATGGCACAAAGTCGCTGAAAAGTTTGGTCAGAATGCTCCCTTAAATAGTGTATTTGTCGCACGTCAGGTGACGGGTGAAATTTATAATCCCCAATTGGCAGCAGAATTTCCGCAGCGTGACTGGATCCTGACGCGCATTTTATGGCTGAGTGGCCTTGAGGCAGGTTTTAATCAAGGGGAGGGCTGCGATACCTATCAGCGTTATATCTATATTCATGGCACCCCAGAAACCGAAAAGATGGGAGAGCCGCTGTCGCACGGCTGTATTCGTATGCGTAATCCGGAGGTCGCTGAATTATTTGACCTGATCAGTGAAGATGCACTGGTTTATATCTCAGAACAGACATTAGATCTGGAAAAACTAAATGTTTCGAAAAGCGAATAAAAGTTAGATTTTAAGATCATGTGAAAATGATTTTGTTTTTATGGGCTGAATCTGCTTGATCTTGATGGAGACAGGAGAAAAGATTGATTAATCTGATCCAGATCCTATTTTCATGGCATAGAACAGGTTGAATCATCCTCTAAAGCTTAAATTTATCGCTATTTCCCACTTAAAAATAAATGACAGTTGCAAGATTACATGAAAACAACGTCGAGTATTTTAAAGCTTTGTATAATCCTTAATCAGAATTGCAATATGTCGTGTGGTTAGACTGAAACTTCGCAGGGTAAAACACAAAATTTCGCTTCAATTTTCATTTTGAAAATTAAAAAATTTCGGTAGAGACTTAAAAAATAAACAAAAAGTGTTGTTTTTTTTAACAAACAACCTATTTTTTAATCACTCACACCTAAAAAGTGGAAAACATTCCGAAAAGCGTTTGACAGGCTGTGCAGATTCTCTATAATGCACCCATCAAACGATGATAGACGTTTAGAAAGGGCGCTTAGCTCAGTTGGTAGAGCGTCTGCCTTACAAGCAGAATGTCGGCGGTTCGATCCCGTCAGCGCCCACCAAGCTCTTTCATGTTGAGACCTTATAGTTGCAGCGGTAGTTCAGTTGGTTAGAATACCGGCCTGTCACGCCGGGGGTCGCGGGTTCGAGCCCCGTCCGCTGCGCCACTTTAAGATCTTGATTTTCGTTTGCCACAATAGCGACATTGTGTAAATGCAGCGGTAGTTCAGTTGGTTAGAATATCGGCCTGTCACGCCGAGGGTCGCGGGTTCGAGCCCCGTCCGCTGCGCCATTTATACGATAGACCTTTTGAGGGCGCTTAGCTCAGTTGGTAGAGCGTCTGCCTTACAAGCAGAATGTCGGCGGTTCGATCCCGTCAGCGCCCACCAGATTCTTACGATGCAGCGGTAGTTCAGTTGGTTAGAATACCGGCCTGTCACGCCGGGGGTCGCGGGTTCGAGCCCCGTCCGCTGCGCCATCTTAAGATGAAAAGCTTGGATTCCTGAGATCTGAGTTTTCAAGATACCAAGACTACATTCCTTGTTGGTCTTGCGTCATTTAAAACAACGTTGTTGTTTTTCTCAGGGCGCTTAGCTCAGTTGGTAGAGCGTCTGCCTTACAAGCAGAATGTCGGCGGTTCGATCCCGTCAGCGCCCACCATATCTTCTTGCTTCAACTCGATTTATTCCTTAGAATCTGATTCTATTATAATAATATTAAGATTTCACGATTATGAGAAATCCCTATCAGCGCAAAGCCGCGACCAAATCCCAAAAAACTGCTTTCGATCCTCAACAGCTTTATAAGCAATATATTGAAGCCATTGTTGCCAATGCTGGCATTTTTGCACTCTACCAAGATGGCTGGGCCTTATGTGCCACGCCTACCGGACAACGCGCATTTGCCTGCTGGCAAAGTAAAGGTCTGGCTCGACTGCTGATTAAAGACAATTGGGCAAATTACGAGATTCAGGAAATTGGTCTTAAGGATTTTGTAGAGAAAGTCATTCCCTTTTTACGTCAGGAAAGTACCATTGTTTCGCTTGATCTGACCCCGGAAGGACAGAATATTCTGGTGGCACCGGAAAAATTATTACTCGATATTAAAAATTATCTGTATCAGATTTATGTGCAAAAACCTGAACTGTTTAAAAATCCGGATATGCCTTTGCCTAGGCAGATCCGTTTAAATTAAATTTATTGTTTTTAAAACAGCTTGTTTATTGGAACAATGAATATTCATTCAGTAGCCAGCCACTAATCAAAGCAAAATATTCGCGTAACCAGGAATTATAGCGAACATTCTGGGGTGTGCTGGCACTCAGGCTGATGACTTGTTGATAACCCTGATGTCTGGCAATGGCGCGAGCACGAGGGCTGTGAAAATCGCTGGTGACAATCGCAATTGGCTCATTTCGATCAATATGTTGCTGTTTTAATATTGCCTGAGAATATTGCAGGTTCTGTTGGGTACTCCTGCTTTGATCTTCTAGGCTAATGGGGTTGTTGAGCTGCGGATAGTTCGTATGGATATAACTTTGCATGACTTCAGCTTCGCTCTGTCTCTCCCAGAAATTTCGTCCACCGGTCATAATGATTAAAGTCTTCGGATATCGTTCTGCATATTTTGCTGCGGTATCCAGACGATTTTTTAAGATGGGTGAGGGCTGACCCTGATTAATACCACTACCTAATACTAAAATCGCTGCAGCAGGTCGTGCCGGAACAGTCGGGTTGATTGACATCTGGATATAAGCGAAGAAAGCAGCGACACTGATGATCCAGAATAGAAATCCGCCCCAGAGACTGTTCCAGAACAAGGTTCTGAATCGGGAATTCTGTTTCCAGCGCTGAATAGATGAAAAAAACAAGGCATACAGGATGAATGCCACCCCAATGAAGGTAGACAAGGCAATAGCAAAATGCCTCTGACCTTGGCTCAGTAACCAGACGCTATTGAGACATAGAATCAAGCCAAAGATCAGGCTAAGACTTCGTTTAAGTTGATTGAGCATCCAGAGTTCCTTTTTTCTTATTCATATTCTTATTATTGCTTTTGTATCTTCAATAAAAACCGGGCCATTGAGCCCGGTTTTTAGCATATCAGGTTATCTTAATATACATCACGGCGATAACGTCCATCCAGACGTAATTGATCTAGCATTGTTTCACCGAGAATCTCGGTCAGGGCCTGATCCACATCGCTGGCCATACCATTGATGCTACCACAAACATAAATCACCGCACCTTGTGCAATCCAGGCTTTTAGTTCTTCAGCCTGTTCACGCAGTTTATGGTGTACATAGACTTTTTCCTGCTGGTCGCGCGAGAATGCAAGATCGAGACGTTTCAGGGTTCCCATTTGCAGCCAGGCCTGAATGGTTTCTTCAAAGAAGAAGTCATGTTCACGCTGACGTTCACCAAAGATTAGCCAGTTCTGGCTATAGTCCTGACGGTTACGCGCACTGAGCAGACTTAATAATCCCGCAATCCCGGTACCATTACCAATACAGATAATCGGGCGGTTGTCATCAATCAGGTGGAAAGACTCATTGCTGCGAATACGCAGTGCAATGGGTGCATTAAGCGCTGAATGTTGAGTCAACCAGCCGGAACCCAGACCGAGATTACCATTCGTGTCGGTTTGCTGACGTACCACCAGACGCAAAACCTGCTGGCTTGGAATGCTGGCAATCGAGTATTCACGTGTTGCCAAAGCCGGTAATTGCGTGAGGAGCTGATCCAGAGAATCAAAAGGTTCAGCTTGAGTCAGATCACGATCCCAGAGTGCCTGTTCAATGCTTTGATGCAGAGATGGGACCTCTGTACCCGCTGCAATCTGGTGCTTTTGCATAAATGCATGAATACGTTCTTGGCTATTCCCTGGTTGAACCTCGGCAATATCACCTGCTTGCCAGATGGCTTCATGTTCAGGGGTCAGTTCGATATTGAAGGCAGGCGCACCCAGACTACCTGGATTGAGGACTTCACGTTTACTCAGGTTCCAGTGATCAAAGGTCTTATCGATACTCATCGCTTGTAGCTCAAGTCGAGTGACTTGTGCCAGTGCAGTATTCCATTGCTGGATATGCTCGTTGTTGGCATTGTCGACTTCAATTGTATTGAATAGCTGCTGGGCACCATTCTGTTTTAACCACTGATCAATACGGTGACCAAAACTGCAATAGCTGTCTGGATATTCCTGAGAACCTAAGGCCAATACAGCATAACTTAAATGACTGAGATCAGCTTGAGCAGACAGGATTTTTTTCTCAAAAGAAGAAGCCAGATCCGGCGCTTCACCTGTGCCATAAGTACTGGCAACAAATAATACCTGTTCGGTTTGCTGTAAATCGGCAAGCGTCAGTTGCTGTACCGGCTTGACGGTTACCGGTTGGCGTGCTTCCTGTAGGGCAGTTGCTGTACGCCAAGCCAGTTGCTCAGAAACCCCTGTTTGTGAGGCATAAGCAATGAGCCACGGTTTGGCATTTTCATCGACGTTCACTGCAGTCGCACCCTGACGTGCTTCCAGCGTTAAGCGTTTTTGTTTGCGACGTTTCAGATAGAGCATCCAACCTGTCACAAAGAACAATGGCATCAACAAGGCTGCGACCATGACAAGGAACTGATAGATCGGGCCGAAGAAGCTGCCACGATGCACCGGTAACATGCTGCTCATGATCTTTTCATTGAGCTTTTTATCTTCATACAGCTCGACTTCGGTAAATTCAGCTGTCTGGTAATTATAAGTAGCACTGTTTCGTGCACGCTCATGTTGAGCGATCGGATCCACAAAGCTCAGCTGCATTTCGCCATCCGGTTTTTTTGGAAGGTTAAACGTTACGGTAGAATACTTATCTGAAAATTCAGTGTTAAAGCCAATCCAGCTCTGGTCTAGTGCACGGACAGTAGTTTCAGGGCTGAGACCTTCGCGTGCTTCACCTTCAGCACGTGGGCCACGTTCGCCGCCTGGATGTCCTTCACCACGGTTATTGCCGGCATTGGCCTGCATTTCCGGTTGCGGACGCTCTACACCCAGTACCTTAAACATGCCATTGCGCCACCAGTCATAAGACCAGTACAGGCCGGTACAGGCTAAAATCAGGTAAAAAATCACCACCCAGGTTCCCACAACAGCGTGCAGATCCCAGATAAAATTACGGCCTTTCAGCTGAGGTTTTACAAAGAACCATTGCTTGATCGAATGACGTTTCGGCCAGCGCAGGTATAGACCTGACAAGACAAAAAAGATCAGCATCAGGGTACAGGCACCGGTAATCTGTTTACCTACTGGACCAACCGTCAAATTACGATGCAGTTGCTGAATAAACTGGAAAAACTCCCGACCCTTAATCTCTGGTAAGACTTCCGCAGTATACGGGTTGATCATGATGTTCTGACCACGCCGTGCGCCTTCTTTAGCGACATTCACGGTACTCGAAGCACTTGGATCTTGTGCCACGGTAATACTGTTGATCTTCATGTCAGGCGCAGTACGGTTAAAGTGCTGATACAGCTCGGCAGGCGTGAGTTTGTCACGTTGCTGAACCTGAACCGTATAACTGTCGCTATTCATCCATTTTAATATTTGTTGTTCATAGGAATAGATTGCGCCAGTGACCCCCATTATCGAGAGGATTAAACCCGCTGTAATCCCCAGAAACCAGTGGATTTGGAAAAATGTCTTTTTAAACATGGTCGTCAGATTAAGGGTGAGATCTATAAAAGTGGCAAAATTATAACTGAAGTTTAAGCTCGAATTATAGGTGTTGAGGATAATATTTATTCTCATTATCATTTATTGTTTTGAGATTAAAAAAACCTCCATGCCGGGACAGGAGGTTTTTCACTGAAGAAAGAACAGTTTAGATTTGTTTTGCTGCGCCGACTTCTGCTTCCAGATGCTTGCGAATCGTGGCGAAAGAGAAGTTTTTGCTGTCCAGACGTTTCGGCAGGATATATGCACCTTGCTGGCCTTTTACCTTGAAATTGACCAACATGAATTCTGGTGTGTTGTACCATTCATAGATGTCTTTCCAGCTAATCGCCCCAACACCTTCTTGCATGCCCATTTTCTGACGCATCACGATGCCATGTGGTTGTACGCCCAGGCGAACACCTTTGATTTCCTGTACCGGAAATTCATTCATCTTGCGTTTAACATACCATTCCAGACCAAAGGTACGTATCAGGTAATACAACACCACACAGACAATGGCCACCCAGCAGAACACGGTAGAATAGTTCTTCAGGAGCAGAATGCCCAGAATAGAAAGTGCAACAACAGCACCCATGATCAGCCATGCTTTCATGCCAATTTTATTGGTACTACGCCAGATCACCAGCTGAGCATGACGCTGCTCGGCTTCTGAAATTTCATAGTTCACAGGCTGGAGGGTATAAGCGTATAAATTTTTCGCGGTCATAGTGAAATTAGCAGATTTTAAACTGTAAAAAGTTTAGCACTAATTGTACCAATTCAGTGAGTATATTGTTCCAAAATCAGCCAAATTATAATGAACCTAATTCAGTTGCCTGTTCATCACGCTCATGACTCAAACTTTGTTTCAGTTGACTCAACTGCTTTAAAATGCTGAACATTAAAGACAGCTGCTGCAAAATGATCAGGGATTTCTGATCTTGCTCCTGATCTTGAGCCAAGCGCTGTCGAATATGGGGAATCATATTTTGCGCACTTAAATCGGGCATTTCATCTCGTAACAATGCACCACGAATGTTCTCGAGAGCTTTGTCCAGTAAATTCAGAATGTCCTGATCTTCAATTTTTTCCCGGTGTGCGCCCAGTGCAGCAATATAACTGATAAAAGTATGGTTCAGACAAAGGAACTCAAAGGCTAGCGATTTTTGTACCGGATCAATATCCGGTTCAGTGGCCAATGTCGAAATCAGTGAGGCTACCTCGGCATCGGTATTATGAGCAGCACGGCGCACAATCCGATATTTCAGGCCGTTATTACGTCCTGACTTATACTGCTCGATCACTTCGCTCAAATAATCCGCTTCTGCTTGCAAGCTGCGTTTGATACTTCGAGGCAAACGCCGGAACTTCCAGTCCGGGAAAATAAAGCTGACGCCGAACCAGGCAATCGCACAGCCAATCAAGGTGTCGATCATACGCGGGATGGCCGCGGCATAGCCCATACCATCCAGATTGAAGTTGATCAGCGCTAAAATCGTAATAAAGGCTGTGGCCTGTGCATACTGTTTACTGCGTAATTCAAAGAATAGAATCCCGCTCAATACCAGAAGTAATAATTGTCCTTCGATGGAAGGCACAAAATACAGAATGGCATAACCGAGAATAATACCGACCAACGTACCGACAATACGCAGACGTAAACGCCGTTTGGTGGCGTTAAAGTTCGGCTGGCTGACAAAGAGTGCCGTTAATAAAATCCAGTAACCATATTCAATATTGCTGACCTGTACGAAGATATAGCTGATCAGCAGCACAATCGACAGGCGAATGGCATGCCGGAACAGTACCGACTCGGGTGTCAAATGCTGCTTAATCCGAATCTTGATATCATCCCAGCCTTTCAGGTCATCATCTCTGAGCTGGTTTTCGATATGTTTGAAACGCTCGGATTTGATACTTTGCTCGGTTTCCAGGTTGCGTAACTGGGCATCAATCGATTTCAGGTTTTGAAACAACGCAAACAGGGCGCTAATCCAGACCTGATCATACTGCTGCTCCTGACGTAACTTATCCAGAGACTGTCTCAGGTTGTCAAAGGTATGCTTAAAGCGCTGGTTATGCACATAGGGTTTGCGCATTAGCAAACTTTCACTCAGGTCCTTACAGGCTTTGCCCTGAATTGACATAATGCGCTGGAAGCGGAACAGGATATCGCTATGCTGGAAAATCTTGGCCAGTTTCTGATAATCAATATGCGCTGAATCGGCACGTTCATGAATATCCTGCGCCACAAAATAATATTGCAGGCTGCGACGGGTATCTTTTTGCCCACGGTCGCCTTTCAGGCGAGTCAAAAGGGCAGTTTTCATTTCATTAAAAATCGCAATCAGTTTGCCATTTTCCAGCGAGAGTTCAATCATGCTTTGTTGATAGCTTTTCGGGGTCATGTCCACATCAAACAGATTGGACTTGGCATATAAAAAGTCACCGAGCGCAGAATAGGAAATGGCAAGCTTGTCTTGCGCCAACCGGGCAGGGAAGATCAGGAAACTGAGGGTCGACAGCAGACCGTACCACATCGCGCCGATGACCAATAAACCAGCCTGTTTATACCATTCATCAAACAGCTCTACCCCGAGCATGGAATAAACGGAAATCACCAGACAGCCGTAAGAAATCGTGGCATAGCGTCGCCCTAGTGAACCCAGCAAAATCAGGGCAATACAGGACACAATTAAGGCCAAGGCAAACAGCAGGGGATAAGGAAAAAGCAGATATACGCCTACTGCCGTAATAAAGAAGCCAATGTAGGTGTAGAGCAGATTTAAAATCCGCACCGAAAAGCGGTCATCAATATCGCTTAAACCGGCTGCGACCACACCTAAAGTCAGTGGAATCGTCATCAATTGTTGTCCCATAAAATAGGGAACAAAGGCGGTACCTGCAAATGCCGTCATCATGCGCAGGTTATACATCAAAGTCGTATTATAGGTGGTTTGCTTGAGACGAGTGAGCCAAGATTTCAAAGGTCATCCTTTATACTGCAGTCTTAGAGCTGAATCTGAATAGGCTAATGAAAATAGTATATTTATAAATCTTCATTTCAGGCTAAATCATACTATGCACTGTGTTAATTTGTCTGCATATTAGCGCTTTAAATCTTCATGCTTATGACAACAAATAAAATAGTACAACAACCTTATGCCATGTCCTGGATTGTGTTGCTGGCGACCTTAAGTGCACTCGGGCCTTTGTCCATTGATATGTATCTTTCGGCCTTACCGGCCATGGCAGCAGATTTTGGTGTCAGTACCCAAATGGTTTCCAATAGCCTGCCAGCTTATTTCTTCGGTCTGGCGATCGGACAACTGATTTATGGTCCGATCAGTGACCGGATTGGGCGTAAACCGCCACTATATTTTGGGCTATGCTTATACATTGTGGCAAGTTTGCTGTGTGTTTTTGCGCAGGATGAATGGAGCCTGATCGCTGCACGGATTCTGCAAGCTCTCGGTGGCTGTGTCGGGGTGGTCATGGCACGCGCTGCAATTCGTGATCGTCTGGATATGCATTCAGCAGCTCAGGCCTTTGCCAGCATGATGATTGTGACCGCAATTGCGCCAATCATTGCTCCAAGCTTGGGGGCTTGGGTATTGATGTTTTATGAATGGAACGTGATCTTCTTGGTGTTGATGGGCTGCGGTCTGTTGAGTCTGGCCTGTTTACACTTTCTTTTTAAAGAAACCCTGGAGCTAGAACGCCGTCTCAAGCTGAACTTTCAACAGGTTATAAGTTTGTACCGGTGCATTTTTCAGGATCCAAGCTTTCGACGTCCGCTCTATGCCGGCTGTTTTTCCGGTGCGGTGATGTTCTGTTATATCAGCGCTTCTTCGGCCATTCTGATGGATCGTTATCAACTGACCGAGCAGCAGTTTGCGTATGCCTTTGGTGCCAATGCCTTCGGGATCATGCTGTTTTCGACCTTGAATAAACGTCTGGCTGGGCGTTTCTCGATATTGCAGCGTCTGAAAATTGGCACCTGTCTGCAGTTTGCCGGTGTATTAGGGTTAATCTTGCTCGGCTGTCTGGATGTCGATTCTGTGCTCTGGGTGTTGTTAGGCATGTTTATTGTGGTGGCAGCCCTTGGGTTTACTGGTCCGAATGCCATGGCTTTAGCAATGGCTAAACAGGGCGAGCGGGCAGGAACTGCAAGTGCCATTATGGGCAGTATGCAATTTGTCTGTGGTTTATTGGGCGGTGTATTACTGAATTTTCTGATCTGGCATGCTTTACTGAATATGGCATTGATCATGCTGGTTTTTGTCGGTATTTCTGCTTGGGCGATTTTTAAAATCAACATGCCCAGCCTAAAAAATGCATAGATGCTGGCTGCCTCTCAGATAATAAAAATACTGGTCTGGACAGAGGGCTAAGCAAGTTGGCTTAGCCCTGCTTGCATCACTCATCGATAAACACGGCAAATTCTTCTACGGGAACGCGCGGGGTAATAAAGCTGGGCGAATTCAAACATGAGGTGCGACAGTTTGAAAAGTCTTATGATAATCAACAAGCTGAGCAAATTTCTCTAATGGTGTAAGCCAATCTAACGCTTTTCTAGGACGAGTATTCAGTGACATGGCAACTTGATTTAAATAATGCTGATCTGCCTGATTTAAATCAATCCCTTTAGGTAAATATTGCCTAATTAAACCATTCATATTTTCGCATGTGCCTTTTTGCCAGGGTGAATGTGGGTCACAGAAATATACATCTATGCCTAAATCTTCTTCAAGTATTTTATGTTCTGCCATCTCGCGTCCACGGTCATAGGTCAACGTTTTACGCAGTTCTGCAGGTAAATATTTCAGAGCTTCAGTTAAAGCCTTGCGCACTGATTCTGCCTTTGCATCAGGTAATGTTGCCAAGATACAGAGCCGTGTATTTCGTTCAATAAGTGTTGCTATCGAACTTTTATTGTCTTTACCTTTAATTAAATCAGCTTCCCAATGACCCGGTATTTTTCTTTCTTGAACTTCGGCTGGGCGCTCATGAATAGTTTTAATATCCTGTAATATAGAATCTTTTTTAGGTTCACCGTTAGCTTTTCGCTTTTTATTTTCATGACGCAGACAGGATAATAAGTCTTTTTTCAACTCACCCTTTGGTAATGCTCGTATCGTTGAATAAATCGTTGTATGGCTTACATTCATTGTTTGATCCAAATCAGGAAATGTCTTTAAACGCTTTGCTATTTGCTGAGGAGACCATAAACAACGGATCGCTTCAACAATAAATTTCCAGAGGATTGAATCGATTTTGAGTTTTCTGTGACCACGTCTACGTCTAGCGAAGGTGTTATCAGAAGCATATTGAGCTTGATAAACGTCATTGATGCTATTTCTTTTAAGCTCACGATAGATCGTACTAGGATGTCTTTTAATGAGTTCAGCAAATTTTCTGGCTGAAAAGCCTTCTTTTCTTGACTCAAGCATTAATGCAGTACGATCTTCAAAGTTAAGATGATGGTATGACAATTTTATATACTCCATAAACCCTTTAAATTAATTAGGTGGTTTATGTCGCACTTCAAGTTTTACTCTGCCCTGTTAATAATTTGCTCTGGGTCGGCATAACCCAGTGCCATACCGCAGACCAGCTCTTCATCATCGGGTGCGCCGACCAGATCAAGCACGATCGGGTGAAAGTGATTCCAGGCTGCCTGCGGGCAAGTGTCCAGACCGCGGGCTTTTGCTGCCAGCATAACATTCTGGATCATCATGGAAACATCCATTTTGGACCCAATCGCCAAAGACCGATGTACAGTAAAAAATAAGCCGACAGGGGCATCAAATAATTCAAAATTACGCAGCTGCTGACGCGCCATTTTTTCCTTTTCGCCTTTTTGAATATTCAGCAAGCCATATAAACCCCAGCCATTTTCACGACGACGTTCAATAAATGGCGAGATCCATTGTTCAGGATAGTAGGCGAAAGTTTCCTGATACTGCTGTGACAATGCAGGATTTGCATAGATTTGCATTTGTGCCTGACAGACACGTTGCACGAGTTCATCACGCTTTTTACCTGTTACCACATACACCTTCCAGGGTTGGGTATTGGTTCCTGAAGGTGCGCGGCTGGCCACCGCCAGAATCTCTTTTAAGGTGTCTGTACTAACGGGGGTATTTAAAAAAGCACGCACTGAATGGCGAGAAGTGATGGTGTGATCTACAGCATGAACAAGATTTTGATCCATTATGGGGTCCAGTCGAATATCCTTATTGAGTTTGCAATGACTATAAACTAAACAAACAGAACGGGGGATAGGAAAATTTAATTCTTCGCCAGCTGAAAAAACAATTTATCAGCAAAATGACTTGAATAATGAAATTTCGCATGCTTTTAGCTGAGCATAAATCGCCTCAGTGATAGCAATGGATTTAGTCATAAAGTTGGTCTTTGATTTAAAAAATGGCTTAAAACCCAAGTGCTTGAACCATTCAACAATAACAATTTCACACAGAGAACTGGTTTATTTTGACTGAAAATCAAGATAATTTAATTTCAAGATCCCTGTTTCATTTTGTGTCGAGTAAAAGATTAATATTTTTTTTGAATTAAAATATAGATTAATCTTCATATAAAAATGAGAATTTATAATTATTTTTTATAGGTAAATTAACTATTGCTAATAAAAAGAAATAAAACCTGATACGAAGAAACAGCATAATGTACGACTTTTCATCTTAATTCATGCATTTCGTGATTAAGATCTGTTTTAAATAACGCGATTCCAGATGGCTTGAATGAAGTCTTTAGGTTGAAAGCACTCATCAAGCACTGAATGTTTTTTTTGAGCTTAAAACACAGTTTTTTTACCAGCATGCGCATCTGTTTGAAAATTGTCTGCAATTTTACAACAGACTGAGTATCGGAATAGAAAAGGTGTTGCTTTTATAAATCTCTCATTTGTTGAATATGATCGTGATGATGATATTCATAAGTTTGAAAGAGATGATAAATCGGTTTGTTTTTCTAAAGGTGATAGATCAAATCAGGATATTTCCAGATGAACATCTAATGAGCGAGCTAGAAATCTAGCGCACTCCATAACTTTTAGAAAAATAAAAAATTCAAAATCATCTTGGGCAAAAAATTATGGATTTTACTTTTAACGCATTTTATACCTTGATTGCCGCAGTCATTGTTTTGTTACTCGGCCGATTCCTGGTTAATAAAATCGATTTTTTAAAGCGCTACAATATTCCTGAGCCGGTTGCAGGCGGTTTGGTTGCTGCGATTATCTCATTACTGGTGCATTCACTGTGGGGATACAGCATCACCACCAGTTCAGAGCTACAAACCAGTTTTATGCTGATCTTCTTTGCCTCGATCGGTCTGAGTGCCAACTTTTCCAAGTTGCGTGAAGGCGGTGTCGGTCTGGTAATTTTCCTGTTTGCTATATCGATTTTTATTGTTTTGCAAAATGCAGTCGGTATGAGTCTGGCAACACTGCTTGGTATTGACCCACTGATTGGCCTGATTGCAGGTTCAGTTACCTTAACCGGCGGTCATGGTACTGCGGGTGCATGGGGGGAGATTTTTGAAGTTGAACATGGCATTCAGGGTGCTTTGGCACTGGGTATGGCCAGTGCGACTTTCGGTCTGATCATCGGCGGGATCATTGGTGGACCTTTGGCCAAATTACTGATCAATCGTCATAACCTGGCTACTGCACGTACCGATCAGCAGATCGAAAAGCGTGACAATACACCAATGGATAGCACGACCAACGAATATGTACCGTTTGAATATCCGCATCAGGTGCGTTTAATTACCGCTGATAATGCAATCACGACCTTGGGCCTGTTCGCAGGCTGTTTGGCTTTTGCAGAGTTTATGACCGGTTTCAGTAAAGGTACTGCGTTTGAACTGCCAACATTTGTCTGGGCATTGGCGGGTGGTGTCATTCTGCGTAATGTACTGGAAGGTGTTTTCAAGGTTCAGATTTTCGATCGTGCGATTGATGTGTTCGGTAATGCTTCATTGTCGCTGTACTTGGCGATGGCATTGTTATCATTGAAATTATGGCAATTGGCTGACCTTGCAGGACCCCTGATGGTAATTCTGGGTGCGCAAACCATCACCATGGCTTTGTATGCAGCTTTCGTCACTTTCCGCCTCATGGGCAAAAACTATGATGCTGCAGTACTTGCAGCAGGTCATTGTGGTTTCGGTATGGGTGCAACGCCAACAGCGGTTGCCAATATGCAGGCGATTACCAATATGTATGGTGCATCGCATAAGGCCTTCCTGATTGTTCCATTATGTGGTGCGTTCTTTGTTGACTTAATCAATGCTACTGTTATTCAGATGATTTTGAAGTTTTTTGCATAATTTTTATGCCTGATACGATGAGTCATAGGCTCATAAGGATGTGACATGAATGATCAGTTAAATGAAACCTTACTCGGCTGGATTAATGCCCTGAATGGTCCTTTATGGGATTTTCTGGTGGTGTTTCTGGTCGCAGTCGGTATTTTCTACACGATCATGACCGGTGCAGTACAAATTCGTTTGTTCTGGCACAGCATGAAAGTCATGAAAAATAGCCGTGGCAAGGTTCAGGATACGCACGGCATTACTCCGTTTCAGGCTTTTGTCACCGGATTGGCAAGCCGGGTTGGTGTGGGCAATGTCGCAGGTGTTGCCATTGCGATTGCGATTGGTGGCCCCGGTGCCGTGTTCTGGATGTGGTTTACTGCCTTTTTGGGTATGAGTTCTGCTTTTGTTGAATCCTCTTTGGCACAGTTGTTTAAGGTGCGAGATAACAAAAACCAGCAATTCCGTGGTGGTCCAGCTTATTACATTACTCAAGGCCTGAAACAGAAATGGCTCGGGATTGTCTTTGCGATTGCATTGATCACGACTTATGGTTTTGTCTTCAATGCAGTTCAGGCCAATGCCATTACCGGAGCAACCTCTCATGCCTGGGGCTGGGATCAGGCGAACCTGATTCTGCCATTAGGCGGCCTGAATCTGGAAATTTCCTGGGTCGGATTGTTTCTGGTCTTGATGACTGCGGTGATCATTTTTGGCGGGATTAAACGGATTGCGAAAGTTGCGGAAAGCTTTGTGCCGTTTATGGCTGTGCTTTATCTGGCTGTGGCTTTGTATATTGCGGTCATCAATTACGATTTGCTCCCATCCATCTTCCAGCTCATTTTCAGTAAAGCCTTTGAATTTGAAGCCGCCGCTGGTGGATTCTTTGGCGCCATGGTATCTATGGCGATGATGATGGGCATCAAGCGTGGTCTGTTCTCTAACGAGGCAGGGATGGGTTCGGCACCGAATGCTGCTGCAGCTTCCGATGTCAAACATCCGGTCAACCAGGGTCTGGTACAGATGCTCGGAGTATTTGTAGATACCTTTGTGGTGTGTTCATGTACCGCGATTATTATTCTGGTTTCGGGTCTGTATGAAAATGCAGGATTTGAAGGCGTGACCTTGACCCAGATGGCGCTTGAAAGCCAGATTGGTGCTTGGGGTGATGACTTCCTGGCTTTGATTCTGTTCCTGTTTGCCTATTCTTCGATTATTGGTAACTATGCCTATGCCGAAGGAAACGTCCAGTTCATCAATAACAATAGCCGGGTGATGTTGATTTTCCGCTTATTTGTATTGGTCATGGTGTATTTCGGTTCTATCGCCAGTGTGCCATTGATCTGGAATATGGCAGATCTGTTCATGGGTGTCATGGCAAGCATCAACCTGATCGCAATCCTGTTGCTGATGCCATTCTTGCTGATGCTACTTCGCGACTATACTGGTCAGTTGAAGCGTGGTGTGAAAGAGCCTGAATTTAAACTGGATAACCATCCTAAATTTAAAGACAAGGTCAAATCAGATATCTGGTAAGACTTGAAGCAAAAAGCCCCGATCATTCGGGGCTTTTTTTGTGCCAAAGTTTTATTTAAAAGAAATTTAAATAACTTTGATAAAGCACAAAGCCTAAAATCAGGCTGAACCAGACCGGTAGTTTTGAGCGTAGCAGAGCAATCATCACCGCGACAAAGACCAGGTCGGAGCCATAACTAAAATAACGTTGTGAAAGATCCAGCAATAAATACAGTAACAGTCCCACTACCGCAGCATTGATGCCCATCACCGCCTGATGAATATGGCGCTGCTGCATCAACCATGACCAGTAAGGCAAGGTGGCAAAAATCAGAAAAAATGAAGGTAAAAATATTGTGCAGGTCGCTAGCACTGCATTCAGCCAGACATAAGGCGTCCAAGGCAGTAAAGCACCGATATAACTGGCAAAACTGAATAAAGGTCCCGGCATCAGTTGGGTAAAGGCATAGCCAAGATCAAAAGATTGCGCACTCACCAAACCGGTTGTGACAAAGTCCTGATGTAACAAAGGCAGAATCACATGACCGCCACCAAACACCAGCGAGCCAGTCTGATAGAAATTGGAAAAAAATTGCAGCTCCGATTCACCCCATAATTTGCCTGCTAAGGGCAGCAGCAAAAATGGCAAGATAAATGCTAGCAGCCAATAGGGTGCAGCGGCAGATCGAATATATGGCGAGCTGATTGCCGTTTTGTTAATTTCTTTGGGTTTCGAATCTGATTGGGAAAAATATCCAGCCAAGAGTCCACAGATTGCGCCCAGTATAATGACCAGAATCTGGTTAAAACTTACTGAAACGACTATCAGTAATGCGACAGAGAGGATTAAGACAGCGTATTGCCAAACCGTTTTACAGAAGCTTCTCAGCATTTGCCAGAATGCCCAGGCGATTACAGAAAATACAATTAACTGGATGGTATGAAAGCTGTTTGAGTTTAAAATATGAAAATAGCTTTGACCCAAGAGCGCCACCAAGGTCATCAGAATCATTGAGGGCAGGGTAAAACCCAACCATGCGATCACGGCACCAGTATAGCCCCGTTGCAGATAACCGATCGACAGTCCCACCTGACTGCTGCTCGGCCCGGGTAAAAGTTGCGCCAAAGCGACCAGTTGACTGTACTGGGTGTCATTCAACCATTGCAGTTGGGTCACAAATTTTCGGTGAAAAAACACCAGATGCGCCGCTGGACCACCAAATGAAATGCAGCCCAGTTGCAGGAAAATCAGGAAAATCCGATACAGTGAGATTGAAGACATACAGTTATGGGGAAAAATGAAGGTAAAGTAGCTGAACTGTATGACAGTTTTACGAAATTCTACAGACTATTTATGCATGTGTTTATACACTATGCTGCTTTAGATTAATGAGGACATTCTCTGCATGCAGAAATATGTGTTGAGTATGGTGATACTGGGTACATTTGGCCTAAGTGCTTGCCAAACGACCCCAATGACAGCGCAAGCGGCGACCAGTCATCTACAACCTGCTGCACAACGCGGAGAAGCTCAGGCACGTCCAAATCAAATTGATTTTCAAAAGATCAAGCAAACCCAACAGCGTCCGGTAGTTGCTTTAGTCCTAGGCAGTGGCGGTGCGCGTGGTTATGCGCATATTGGTGCGCTGGAAGTACTGGAACAGGCGGGTATTCAACCAGATTTTATTGTTGGAACTAGTGCGGGCAGTATTGTGGGCTCCATTTATGCAAGTGGCAAACCGGCGATTGAACTGCGCAATATTGCTCTCAGCATGCGACCGAATGATGTCCGTGATATCAAACTGGCCAGAAAAGGCTTTTTTGATGGCAAAAAAGTTGAGGACTATGTCAATTTGCAGGTCGATCAAACCCCGCTTGAAGCCATGAAAATCCCGATGTTTGTGGTAGCAACCGCGCTGAAAGAAGGCAAGAAAGTCGTCTTTAACTATGGCAATACCGGACAGGCGGTACGTGCTTCAGTCTCGATTCCGAGTATGTTCATTCCGACCATCATTCAAGGTAAAGAATATGTAGATGGTGGTCTAGTCAGTCCGGTGCCGGTCGATGTGGCACGTGAGTTGGGAGCCGACATTGTGATTGCGGTAGATATTCTGGCACAACCCATTCACACGGAAACCAGCAATGTCTGGGGACTGTTTAACCAGAACATCAATATTATGCAGCAACATCTGGCGCATGAAGAATTAAAGCATGCAGATGTGGTGATTCAGCCGGATTTACGCGAAAAAGGCCATATCTTTGATGTCCGTGGCAGGGAGCTCACCATGCAGGCTGGTGCCGAGGCGACCCAGTTAAAGTTGATGGAAATTTCACAAGCCTACCAAAAACATGATTATGCTCAAGGACATCGCATTCCACAGTTTGTGGTACATGAACATCAAGCTCAATAAATCTTTTTTTTGAAATTTCTGTTTATCCCTATATCGCAGTATAGGGATATTCACTCAAAAGGATAACGGATCATCGGCTGTAACGCTTAACTGATTGTTATAAAAGATAAGATGATTGCCTATGTGTATCAGTCAGTCGGAATTATCGCAAAAGATAAAATTAATTTTAAATATAACAAATTGAATTATAAGTATATTGTTTTAAATAATAAGCCTTATTCGTCTTAAATTAAAATTTTAATATTATTATTCGTATACTTAAGTTGATCAAATATTCAAAAGCATCGATGTTCATGCCAGAATGCAGTTTGAAAAGATCACTACACAGATGTAGACATCATGATGCATATTAAAATTGGACAGCTGGTCAAACTGGCACAATTCGAACACTATATTTTTACAGTGACCGCGACCCATCAGGATGGTTCTTTTACCGTTGAAACGACCTTGGATGGTCAACAAATTTTAAGTTATCAGAACCTGGCGCAGGAAATGCTCAGGCCAGTGATGCTTTAAATCACGCAGAGCCTTTTTATTTTCCTGAATTATTTTTGTTCAGCGCTTAAAACAGTGAAAAATTCTCAGTTGCTGTGTGATCAACCCCAGATAAATAAGTGTTGATTTATTGGCACTTAACTTTGTAACTGAGATTTTAAGCAATTAAATATATTTTTTTCTGTATGAATACATTTTCTATATCAATAATTGTGATGCTTCATTTGCCGAATTGAACATTTTATTCATGTTAAAAACGCTATAATAACCTGAGTTCGATATAAAAAAAGAGTAGAAAAAAAGCCCTGTTTTTGTAACATATTGGTTCTCAAGACAAAATGTTATAAAACAAGGCTTCTCAATGGATCATATTACCGAATTATTTTGTATTTTGGATGATTTCTGCAAAAAATTTAATGAATCTTTAGAGAAAGCTTTAATTTCTAATCAAAAAACCAGGTTGAAAAAGTCAGCTTTAAGCTTGTCTGAAGCAATGACCATTGTCATTTTATTTCATCAATCCGGTTTTAGATTCTTCAAATATTTTTATTGCCAAATGATCGTTCCATTCTGGAAATCTGCTTTTCCTAAACTGCTTAGCTACAACCGATTTATTGAAATCATGCCCCGTTGTTTGCAAGCTCTGAGTAGTTTCTTCCATCAGGTGAAAGGAAAAGATACGGGAATCAGTATCATTGACTCCACTAAATTGGTAGTTTGCCATAATCTTCGGATTAAAAGGCATCGTGTATTTAAAGGCTTGGCCGGTCGTGGAAAAAGTAGTACGGGTTGGTTTTATGGTTTTAAATTACATCTCGTTATCAATAATTTAGGTGAAATTATTAATCTCAAGCTGACATCGGGAAATGTTCATGATGTTGCTATATTAGAATCTTTAACTCAAGAATTAAAAGGGATCCTACTCGGAGACAAAGGCTATTTGAGCAAAGCAAAAGCCGAAGCTTTAGCAGCAAGAGGACTGAAAATATTGACCCCATCACGTCGGAATATGAAAAATAAACCCATCCAAACTGAAGAAGAAAAACAATTACTTTGCAGAAGAGGATTGATCGAAACAGTGAATGATCAATTAAAAAATTTACATCAACTTGAACATTCACGTCATCGTTCGGTAAATAACTTCATGGTGAATATCATGGCTGCTGTAGTGGCTTATTGTTTGAACCCCAATAAGCCAACTTTCCAAAATATGCTAAAAGGTTAAGTGGATTTCATCGAACTCAGGTTATAATAATAAACGATAACCTTGTCATTCAAAGAGTTCAAAGAAAACGATGGCCCCTTTAGATCAAATTGCAGCAGTGTCGGATGACCAGTCAGAGTTAACGATGTCAGTTCTCATGACGCCAGATATGGCAAATTTTTCAGGAAATGTTCATGGTGGAACCATTCTGAAATTATTGGATCAGGTGGCGTATGCGTGTGCAAGTCGCTATTCGGGTAGTTATGTCGTGACCTTATCTGTAGACAAGGTGAATTTTAAAGAGCCGATTCACGTTGGTGAGCTGGTTACCTTTCTGGCCAGTGTGAATCATGTTGGCCGTACTTCAATGGAAATCGGGATTCGTGTAGAAGCCCAGAATATTCAAAAGAGAACGGTACGTCATACCAATAGCTGTTATTTCACCATGGTTGCGGTGGATGAAAATGGTAAACCAAAACAGATTCCAGCTTTGAACCTGGACAATGACTGGAAACGTTGCCGTTTTGAAGCAGCAGAACAGCGTAAAGTCGCGCGTTTGCAAGAAAATCATCATCCTTCATGCAGCATTTATAAAAAGACTGCACAGAGTTAAGTTAAATCGTGATTGAGAAAAGACCTTCATATGAAGGTCTTTTTTTTGCATCAATTTCAGTTTTTCACTGGAGCTTTGTTATTTTTTACCCTAATATAAAACGATACGTATCGTTTCGATTTTTAGATCTTAAAAGTTAAGTAGAAAAATATGAGCAGTGACGAAAAAAGTTCCCGACGACAGCAGTGCATTTTACAGGCGGTCGCAGATGCGCTGGCAGAATGTGAATATCATCAGCTGACGATTGAAGATGTAGCGGCACGTGCCGGTGTTGGCAAGTCCACGATTTATCGATGGTGGAAACATAAATCGGAACTGGTGCTGTACACTTTCAAACAGCATACAGCTTCGGTATTTGAGCTGGATACCTCTAAAAGCCTGAAAAGCAATCTCATTCAACAACTCGGTTCTTTATCTCAAGCGCTGAATCATCCGGTCGGTCGGGCTTTGCTGGTAGTGATTGCCAATCACCGCGAACTGGCAGGTGAGTTCTTTCAGCAATATCTCTTGCCACGTCGGCAACAGACCCATCAACTGATTCAGCAAGCGATTGAACGGGGAGAAATCCGCGCTGATTATCCTTTTGATTTGATGCTGGATACCTTATACGGCCCGATTCATTACCAGATCATTTTTTTCAACCGGATTCCAGATGAACACTATATCCAGAATCTGGTCGAGTTGGCCTTGCATCCGGTCACTGTTCAAGCCTGAGTTTGTGCTATTTCCCTACAAATTTTAAGAGTTGGTGATTATGTCAGTTAGCGCTGAGCGGTTATGGAATCGCTCATTTATCTTGTGCTTATTCAATAATTTTTTCCTGTTTGTTTATTATTTTGCCTTACTGACCATCTTGCCGATTTACATCATGAAAGATCTGGGCGGTTCGGTAAAAGAAGCGGGTCTGGCGCTGACGCTATTTTTGGCCTCTTCGATTGCGGTTCGGCCATTTTCCGGCATGATCATCGAAAAGCTCGGCAAGAAAATCTCGATGCGCGGTGCAGGCGTGATTTTTGCCTTATTTTCCTTTAGTTATTTGCTGGTAGATAGCATGTGGTCGCTGTTGCTGGTGCGTTTTTTACATGGTATCTGGTTCAGTATTCTGACCACGGTGGCAGTACCCGTCGCTAATGAATTTATTCCTGAACAGCGCAAAGGTGAGGGCATGGGCTATTTCGTCATGTCGACCAATCTGGGTGTGGTTTTTGGGCCCTTGCTGGCATTGACCGTAATTCAGTTCACCAGCTTCAAAGTCTTATTTGGCATTCTTGCCGTTATCATTTCTTTGGGGCTCATTTTCTGTTGGATGCTCAAAATCACAGAGTTACCAAAACCTGAAGCTATAAGCACAGAAAAAACCAGCTTGAGCTTGCAGGATATTCTGGAAGTCAAAGTTCTGGCGGTAAGTTTTGTGGCTTTACTAACCGCTTTTGCCTACTCGGGCATCATGAGTTTTATTACTGCATTTAGTGAAACCAAGCAGCTTTTGGGCTATACCAGCGTATTCTTTATTGTATTTGCAGCATCCATGTTGCTGGTCAGACCTTGGGTTGGAAAGATTTATGACCGTAAGGGACCCAGTGCGGTGATTTATCCTTCATTTATTTTCTTTGCCATTGGTCTGGTGATTGTCAGTCTGATTTCCAATCAATGGATATTATGGTTGTCGGCAGTGTTTATTGGCATCGGTTATGGTTCACTATTCCCATGTTTGCAGACCTTGGCCATTCAGTCGGTCGACAAACAGCGTATGGGACATGCGATTTCAACCTTCTTTACCCTGTTTGATCTGGGTTTAGCGATCGGTTCCGTGGCAATGGGAGTATTGATTGCCTATTGGGGCTTTGAAACTACTTATGTTTTGAGTGCCGCACTCGTCATTGTGACGATATTGGTTTATCGTCAGTATGTTGCCAAAAAGCAAAATAAGCGCCCGGCAAGTTTGGAGTTATAAAATGGAATTAAGGCATTTACGTTATTTCGTTACGGTGGCGCAGGAACTGAACTTTACCCGTGCCGCGGAAAAATTAAATACGGTACAGCCTTCATTGAGCCAGCAAATCAAGGATCTGGAACGTGAGGTTGGCGTACAGTTGCTAGAGCGGAATAACCGTAAGGTCGGGCTAACTGAAGCTGGACAGGCGTTTTTAAAAGAAGCTTTACTGAGTCTTGAGCATGCAGAGCGCGCCATTCAGACTGCCAGACAGATCGCCAATGCGCAGCAGGACCAGCTGAATATCGGTTTTGTCCCGGTCGCGGAAATGAAAGTCTTTCCTTATATCATGCCGAATATCCGCGCGCATTTTCCTGAACTGAAAGCACAGTTTCACAGTCTGACCGATGCAGAACAGTTTAGTGCTTTAAGAAATGGACAGATTGACATTGCCTTTACCCGATATCCAGGGCAGTTGAGTGAGTTTGATTCGATCCGCATTTTTGATGAGCCTCTAACCCTGATCGTGCCGAAAGATTCCCCGGCTGCGGCCTTGTCCTATGTCAGTATCAAGAGTTTTGAAAATCAGGACTTTGTGATTAGTGGTGAGCAGTCCTCACCGCAACTGCATAAGCTGATTCAGGATTTTTTTAAACAGTCCAAATTAAAAGTGAATGTGGTGCAGTATTCCACCAATATTCTGCTCAATGTCAATCTGGTGGGAATGGGCGTGGGCTGGAGTCTGGTGCCAGCCTATGTGATTCCATTGCTCGGCGATAATATTGTGGTGAAAAAGACCCTAGAACCGTTACCGATGATTGGACTGTATGCCAATTATCGCAAGGATCAAAAACATGTGGTGATTGATCTGATTTTGAAAGTATTAAAAGAAAAGTTTTGTGTGGATCTTTTTTAATATTTAAACCTTCAATCTGCCCATCTAAAAAGCCGTGCGACAGAAATGATCTGTAGCACATCCTTTTAAATCGGGACTGCAAATCACTTTATACTGAACCTCTAACAATAAAAACCGGTTGAAGCAGGATGATGAAGCTCTATAACAACCCACAATCACGTGGCTTGACCTTGTTGCCTTTGCTGAAAGAATTGCAGATTGAAGATCAGATTGAGCAGGTGGAAGTTGCCTATGAGCATATGCATCAGCAGGCGTATACACGGATCAATCCGATGGGAAAAGTTCCCTGTCTGGTGGATCAAGGCGTCATTATTTCAGAAATGGCCGCCATTTTTATCTATCTGGCAGATAAATATCGTGACAAAGGATTGGCACCTGCTTTGGATGATCCGAAGCGTGGGGCGTATTTAAAATGGATGTTTTTCTGTCATGGACCCTTCACCGAATATATCGATATAAAAAATTTGCAGGTGTCGCCAGAAAATATTGAAAAGAACCGGAGAAGTTTAAGTTTTGGGAATGAAGTAGCCGTATTTGATTTTCTGCAACAGGGCATCGGGCAGGCTAGTCCTTATCTGTTGGGTGAAAAAGTCTCGGCGGCGGATCTCTATGTGGCTTACTGTTTGATCTTCGCCATATCTGCGAAAATTTTACCGCCATTTGACGAGTTCAGGCCCTTCCTGCAGCAGATGGCTCGCCGTGATTCCCTGAAAGATATTCCGTGGTTTCAGGAATACCGAGTCTAATTCCTCGGTCTATATATTGTCCGGGATATCTAAAAACAATAAAAAAACCACGCCGAAGCGTGGTGAAAGGTGACCCTAATATTATTTCAGGTAAAGCTTTTTAAACAGTTGCTGGCTGGTGCTTTCCATCGATTGAGGAATGGCCAGGGCAGCCACGAAACGGTCAGGACGTAAGATCACAACGGATTCAGACGTGTTGCCAAACCACGAGCGGATATCTGTGCCGATATCACCAATAGTGATGACATCTTCATACTCTTTGCGCTGGTTATTTTGCAATTGCACCGCAGGAATTACCTGGATGAATTTCACGCCGAGCGATTTCCACTGTTGCAACGTCTCCGGACTAAGACCCCATTTCGGATCAACACCCCAGGCAATAATCGCAAAATCATTGCCGATCACTTCATCCAGTAATACGGTTTCACCCGAAGCCAGTTGAACTTGAGGCTGGATAAACATCTTACCGACTGGAGAGTTCTTGGCTCCGTTACTCAAAAGTGCGCCGTCATGATATTTTGGCATTGGCTTGAAACGCATTTCCAGCAGGTACTGTTTGATCGGCTTGATGTAGTTCAGGGCATAGGCAATACCATCACGAACAAAACCTTGCCATTTTTTCGGTGGTGCCAGTACGTGACCTGCCATCACCGACAGGTCAATCATCGCCTTGGCATGGTCTTTACGTTCGATCTGATACGAATCTAAAAGTGCTGGGCCAGCTTTGCCTTGAACAACCAGCGCCATTTTCCAGGCCAAGTTAAAGGCATCACGCATACCGCTGTTATAGCCCTGACCTTGCCATACCGGCATAATGTGCGCAGCATCACCGGCAAGCAAAATACGGTCGACACGGAACTTGTCCGCAATACGGGCATTATGAGTATAGACACGCTGACGGATCACTTCAATACCATCCGTGCTTGGTAACACCTTGGACAGAAGTTTGGCAATATTTTCCGGTTTGCTCAGTTCTTCCTGCGTTTCACCCGGCATAACCATAAATTCAAACCGGCGAATACCATGTGGCAATGCGGCTGATACATAAGGACGTACAGGATCACAACATAAGTAAATATGCGGTGTAGCCAGCGGGTCATTCTCAAGGTCGATCACGATCCATTGATTCGGTGCGGTTTCACCTTCAAAGGCAATGCCCAGGTTGCGGCGCACATAAGAATTACCGCCATCACAAGCAATCAGGTATTGAGCGCGGATGGTTTCTGCATCGCCCTCTTTATTTTGCAGGTTAAGTGTTACGCCGTCAGCATCTTGACTAAACTGGGTCAATTGACGAGAAAACAGCACTTGGGTGTTTTTATATTGCTTTAAGCCTTGCAGCAGAACGTTATCGACTTGTGGCTGAATAAAGGCATTACGGCGCGAGAAACCAAACTCACGTGTTAAAGGTTGAATATCAGCAAAACAGCGACCTTTAGGCGTTAAGAAGCGCATCGCATGATTCGGGGTGGTATGCGGTAAGACTTGATCGACTAAACCCAAAGATTGAATGGTACGCAAGGATTCATCATCGATTCCAATCGCACGTGGATAATCAATCAAACTATCCAGTTGCTCGACAATCGTGACAGCTACGCCTTGCTTGCTCAGATAGTTGGCAATGGTTAAGCCGACAGGGCCGGCGCCGAGAATTGCCACTTCAGTAGTGTAATTAGTATTGCTCATAGCGAATGTCCATTCAATCGACTTGCATTTGATGCTATTAAGGGACAGTGAGAAGCCAGAAACAAGTTAGGCGATAGTAGCTGAAGTATATGGATAATATTGGATTGAAATGGGTGTTTTTTAAATAAGAAATTGATTTTAAATATAAAAATAATAAAAGCTTAATAGCCAGTATTAATTCTATGATCAGTTTTGACTATGGTGATAAATGGATTTTGCGCAATAAAAATGCTGAACCAGCATCAAGCATGATTCAGCATCGAATAAGATCGGGGCAGTATAGGACAAAGCCTACTGGAGAATTACTGTCCCTGATATCTTCATTGAAGGATTAAACGAGTCGTTCAATCACTTAACGTACAGCAGGTTTTGCAGGGGGCGTGCTTTCCGCAGCAGCTTCAGAGGCAGCAGGCTGCTCTGCAGATGCGCCTGCAACTGGAGCATTTGATTCAGGTAATTCCTGAGTAGTCACAATCACTTTTTCTTCTGCAGTGGTGGTTTTCGCATCTGTGGTTTTGCTGTCAGCAAAACTGGTGGCTGCAGCAGCAGTAAGCGTAGTGGCAAGTAAGATTTGTGCATATTTCATTTTTGGCATCCTTTTATTCATGTCATGTAATCTGCTGAACTGACCATCACATCAATTCGACAGATGCCCATCCTAAGCACAGGAATTTTACTGAGCAAATCAATTAACAAAAGCGACACGCAGGGAATAACTGAGCAGATACAAAACTGAGAAAGTTGTTTTATTTCTGTTAATTATGCAGAGTTTTATTTAATGAAAGTGTGTATGAATATTTCAAAAATCAAATTTGAAATAAAAGTTAACATAGAAAATTGATAATTTTGGATCATTCCATTAATTTTTATCTCTGTGATTTTCACATCGTGTTTGCGAAGAACACGCATTTTAAAGTCACACTGTGCTTTATAATGCAGAGTATTGCTATTTCTATTCAATCTCTTGAGAGTCGATTTTGAAAATTCTGTCAGCGTCGCAGGCTATTCCTGTCCATATCATTTCCGGATTTTTGGGTGCAGGTAAAACCACACTACTCAAACATTTATTACAGCAAAAACCGGAACAGGAAATCTGGGCTGTGCTAATGAATGAATTCGGCCAGATTGGGGTAGACCAGCAGTTATTGCCGCAAGATCAGGGTTATGCGGTCAAAGAGCTGTTGGGTGGTTGTCTATGTTGCAGTAGCCAGTTACCGATGCAGATTGCCTTGTCACGCCTGCTGTCAGAAGTGAAACCGGATCGTCTGTTTATCGAACCTACCGGACTGGGGCATCCTGGCCAATTACTGGAACAGCTGACCGAACCGCACTGGCAGAGTCATTTAAACATGCAGGCATTGGTCACGGTGGTAGATGGTTCACGTTTGCATGATCGAGACTGGACTCAGCAAAACCTGTACGCAGACCAACTCAAGGCAGCGCATATTGTGGTGATTTCACATACTGACTTGATGACAACCGCAGACCACGCAGCACTCACGCAACTTCAGACAGAATATCAACCTTATGCCCAACAGTGGTTGTTCACCGAGCATGGACAACTCGATATCGAACTGATCAAGCAGGACTATCGGGGTTCCGCCCGTCAGATTCAGCCTTTGTTAAAACAGCAACAGACCACCCGTTCAGCAGATACGCCCTTAGTGATTCAGCAAATGCCTTATCATTATGTAGAAAGCGCGCAGGGTTATCAGGTTGCGGGCTGGAAATTGCCAAAACGCTGGCAATTCAATTTTTATGATCTGCTGGATCTGCTCTGTGAACAAAAAGACTGGCTCAGAATCAAGGGAATTTTTAATACGGATCAAGGCTGGAAAAGCTTTAATTTTAATCCTGAGCAGTTTAATTATCAGTCGGCAGATGAAGGCATTGATAACCGGGTAGAAGTGATTTATCAACAGTCACGGGATTGGCTGGCCTTTGAAACTGCCCTGATGCAATGTCGTATGGATCCAGAGAAATAATGGTACTGTTTCTAGTGCGCTGAATGAATTATTGGCCTAAATCTGTTCAGCAAAATAGCGCTAAATCTTATATGCTAGGCGCCAAATTTGAGGATTATGTGATGGCGTTAAAAGCGACGATTTATAAGGTTGATTTGAATATTGCGGATATGGATACGCATCGTTATGAGGATTATCAGCTGACGATGGCGCTGCATCCTTCAGAAACCATTGAACGCTTGATGGTGCGTATTCTGGCCTATGCACGCTATGCCGATGAAGCACTGGAATTTACCAAGGATCTGTTTGAAACCGATGAACCGGCACTCTGGGAAAAGGATCTGACCGGGCAACTGGTCAAATGGATTGAAGTCGGTAGCCCGGACGAAGATAAAGTCAAAAAGGCCAGTGCGCGTTGCAAGCAGGTCGCAGTCGTCACCTATGGTTCTGCGGTGGATGAATGGTATAAGCGCAGCAGCAAATTAAAAATCTTAAAAAATGTGGAAGTGTGGAAGTTATCTACCGCAACCACCGACGCATTGCCACAGTTATGCGAACGCACCATGCAGTTACAGCTCAATGTGATGGATGGTGA
This sequence comes from Acinetobacter sp. CIP 102136, assembly GCF_000369685.1. Taxonomy (GTDB): domain Bacteria; phylum Pseudomonadota; class Gammaproteobacteria; order Pseudomonadales; family Moraxellaceae; genus Acinetobacter; species Acinetobacter fasciculus. The sequence continues at coordinate 1,714,740 of NZ_KB850142.1, read as the reverse complement.
ATGGACCTTGATTGGCGATCAGGGCCAGGTGCTGGTGGAGTGGGAACAGTTACAATAAGGCCAAATAAGGATGCAAGTCTGGACTTGTATCCTGTAGCTCAAATTGCGTATATCTGAGGAATAAGAATACGCAGGGTTGCACCATGTACCATGAACTTTATGATTTACTGCTAGCTGTCGCGATCGGCGCAATTATTGGTGCAGAGCGTGAGTATCACAGTAAATCTGCCGGACTGCGTACCATGATTATGGTCAGTCTGAGTTCCTGTTTATTTACCATTATTTCCCTGAAAATAGGCGTGGCCAATCCTGACCGGCTGGCCGCCAATGTCTTGACTGGACTAGGTTTTCTAGGTGCTGGTGTTATCCTGAAAGATGATAACCGTATTTCTGGAATTACCACCGCGACCACCATCTGGATGACAGCCGCACTCGGCATGGCGGTCGGTGCAGGCTATGAACTCTTAAGTATTTGGGCTACTTTTATTGTCATGGTGGTGCTGGTTCTATTGATGTATGTACAGCGCGGCATCGAATCTCTGAATCAGGAACGCAATTATGAAATTGTCTGTCCATTTGATGAAAATGATTCCAATCACTACGAAATGCTATTTAAGCGTTACAAGCTAAAAGTGGTGCATTCCTCACAAAAAAAAGTCGATCAACAGATTGTCGGACGCTGGATCCTGATGGGATCGGCCAAGAATCATCAAGAATTAACCCAGTATTTACTCAATGATAAGAATATTCAGGAACTCAGCTTTTAACCCATCAATGACCCAGACTTAAAAAAACAGAGCAATCCGGTTTATACTGAGCTTTGAAATTTTATGCTCCTCTCAGGTAAATAACCATGATCAACGAACTTGAAATTATTGATTTAAAAGTAGGTGAAGGTAAAGAAGCGGTGAAAGGTGCCTTAATTACCACGCACTATACTGGCTGGCTGGAAGATGGAACCAAGTTTGATTCTTCTATTGACCGTGGTAATTATTTTGAAACCGTCATTGGCACAGGTCGTGTAATCAAAGGCTGGGATCAGGGGATTCTGGGAATGAAAGTTGGCGGTAAGCGTAAACTGATGGTGCCTGCACATTTGGCCTATGGCGAACGTAAAATGGGTAAAGTCATTCCAGCCAATTCTAACCTGATTTTTGAAATTGAACTGTTTGAGGTAAAAACACGTGATTAAAATGATTTAACTTTCTGAATATAAGTTATATTTTTTATTAAAATATGTACGGTGATTCCGGTGCAGTCGCTTCAAAATAGGCTGTGCCGGAGAAGCTACAAAAAACATCTAAAAAGATTTGAAATCAAAAATATTCCTTGTAAATTATAAGAATAATAAAGAATTATCTTGAGATAGAACGTATTTGCATAACTTGATAAGGAATGTCTGTTTTTTCGTATTTGTCTGTGCCTTTAGCTGGATGACTTGCATCACAAGTTCAGCAATCGCTCAGGATGAACTCCCGTCGCCGTCATTTCAGCAGCAATCTCACGACCATATTGCTGAAGTCCATTTTACCGAACATAGTACGAGTCCTTTGCAGGGAAAATGGCTGTTTTATCCGAGCCAGTTTATTATTCAGCCCAGTCCTGTACTGCAGTCAAAAACAGTTAAATTACCAGCCTCTTTTAAAACTCTGGCGGGTTCAAATTCTGGCTACGGCACCTTTATTGGCTATTTTAAAATTCCGAAAGAATTTATCGGGCGACGCATCGCGATTCGGATTCCGACCCAATACGGTGCCTATCGGGTATATGTCAATGGACAGTTTATTGTTCGGCTCGGGGAAATCAGTACTACACCTGAAAAGCAGGTGACTGAAAAAGCACCGCGTATTGGCTATTTTGTTCCAGAAACTGAATATATTACTTTAAGCATTCAGGCTTCCAATTATACCCACTTGCATGGTGGTCTCGAACGACCGATGCAGATCGGCGTTGCAGGTACCATCAATCGCCAATTCCAGCAGCTCATGATGAGTATTGCCATGGTGTGCGGCGCGGTACTTGGGGTGGGGATGTTTACTATTCTGTTTTCGGTCTTCAGAGGATCACGAGAACGTAACAGTAAAAGTATCTTTGTTTTTGGCTGGTTTATTGTCTTTTTGGCCCTGCATAACCTGTTTTCTGCACCCTATGCCTATTCGGTATTTACCAATATTAACTGGCTGTGGGGAACCCGCTTAGAGTATCTGTTTACTTTTGTTGCTGCCTTCTTTTTTCTCAGTTATATGCATCTGTTTAATCGGCGCTATTTAAATCCGGTGATTTATTATATCGCGGTGGCCTTACTGGTCTTTAACATTATTTTTACCCTATTTTCACCTCCTGAGATATTTGAACGACTGGCCCTATTTAGTGCGATTTTCGCCCTGGTCATCATCGGTAATTTTATTTACGGCTTTTATCAGACCTTACGTTATAAAGAGCATTATTCACGTCTAAATCTGATTGCGATTATTTTCCTCTGTGTCACTTTTTTGAATGATTATCTGTTGCTGATCAATGTAATTAAAACCACGCATCTGTTCTTTATCTCAACCAGTATCTATGCCTTATTAATCATGTTTCAGCAGTCCAGACATTATGCACATCAAACTTATGAGACTGAACAGCTAAACCTGAACCTGATCGCACTCAATAATTCGCTCGATCAAAAAGTCAAAGAGCGTACCCAGCAGCTGCGTGAAGTGAATGCCAAACTGGAACAGCAGATGAATATTGATGCACTGACCGGAGCTTTTAACCGGCGTGCCTTAAATCATGAAATCCAGCAGCAGTTTATACAGACCCAACAACAGCCGTAACATACCTTAATTTTTGCCATGCTCGATGTCGATTTTTTTAAAAATTATAATGACTACTATGGCCACTTAAAAGGCGATGAAATCCTGAAAAATCTGGTCAGGATTATTCAAGGCACTTTGCCACCGTCTGGCTATCTGGCACGTTATGGTGGTGAAGAGTTTGCGATTCTGCTCACTGGAATGCCGGTTCAAACTGCCCTTAAAAATCTGGAAAATGTGTTAAACCAGATTCGGGAACAGCGTATGCAACATCTGAATCGGCCAGATGCAAAAGATTATGTTACGGTTAGTATGGGCGCGGCCTGGGTTGAACAAAAACATGGCTATGCAGATATTCATGAATTGATGAAAGCGGCAGATGTGCAGCTCTACGCCGCCAAACAGGCAGGACGTGATCAGTTGAAAATTGAAAAAGAGGCCGATTAAAAAACATATTTATACAGATAACGCGATTCATCTTCTGACTCGGCAGAATGTGGATGAAAGCCGCAGTGTTGATAATAACTTAAGGCAGTTTGAGTAGACTATATTTCAATCTGATGAATTTTTTTCTTTAATAAAGCGTGATGCATTTGATGAAATAACTCGGTGCCAAACCCCAGCCTTTGGCAGTGTTGGGCCACATAATGCATCCGGATTTCTCCAGCATCACTGACCAATAAGAACCCGACGACCTTGTCATAGATGAGATAAACCCAGCAATCGTTATACAGCATATCGACAATCAGGCTGGCATGATCAAACTTTTCTAGCCAGGTTTGAATTTTGCTTTCTTCACGCTGATGATCCAGTACACAGGACTGAATGCTGTCATGAATGACCTGAATAATTTGAGGTATATCTTCGACCCTCCCTTCACGAATCATAATATTATTCATTTTCTCGAACATTTATAGGGAAGGTTTATTTGATAAAAAAGAAGAGGGTAAAAAACAGAACAATATTGTAGTTTTTTGAGCATCTTTGCTGTGATTTATCAATGTGAAGATTGGTTCTGTTGCTGATTTGTCCTGTTTGTTTATCTTAAGTTCTTAAATCTCATTACAGCGTTAAAAATAAAAAATCAAAGTAAATCCATTTTTAAATAAATCGAAGTTCGAATCTGGGCACAAATGAGCAAGCAGAGAAGATAAATAGTAAAAATAAGCCTCAAGTTTGCACTGTATAAAAAATAGACGTATGCTGAGTCAAAAGGGACTATTCAAATGAATCTTGATCCTATAACCATAAAAATAAAATTAGTCACATGAGATCATCCACCATGCTGAAATTACTGCTGTTGTTATGTGTTTTATTCATGTTGAATGCTGCCTGGATCGTCGGCAGAAAGATCTATAAAGCTCAGCGCCATCTGGTGTGTCAGCGTCCAGAAAAACCGGCACAGATTTCTAGCATGACAGAGCAAGAGGTCATCGAGCAAGAGCAGCAAGTACATCTGGTGGATGCTTATGAACTGGAACTGTTTGACGATGTGGCACAGCTATTCTTTCAACGGCAGGTGCATATTGAGAATCGGGCACAGGCCGAACAGTTACAGCAAGAACTATTACAAAAAATGCCGATGCACAGTGGTACCCAGATTCGTCAGATGGATTTAGGCGAATGGTCTATTTTCTGGAATTTTTATGATCAGTCACTGGAATATTATGTCGGTCGCTATGGCGTATTCTATGCACATGTCGACCGTTTTGGAGAAGAGCACCGGCATGAAATTCGTAGGGAACTTTTGCATTCTGACTGTGCTTAGAACACCACTTTCAGTCATTTTCTACGATTGAAGATCTCAGACTACGTACTTAAGCCATTGCAATTCAGAAAAGGTATCTCATGCCTTAGCTCAGATTTTTTCTGCCGCTTGGCGGAAATAGCCCATATAATTTATCTCCTTCAAGCCATAATCTTGCGCTAGAAAAACCTCAAGACTCGTGAATCCTATTCTTGAAATAGTCATTTAAAATGTACGAAGTCTGGCGAACAATGATCCGGACTAAAAAGGCAGGAGCGCTATGATCATTGGTTTTCATCAAGCACAATTACAGAAGTTTATTGCACTCGCGATGAAGATCGAAGCTGAGCCTGAACTGTATTTGCAGTTTGATTCGGTCTCGGATTTTTATAAGACTGACTGGTTGCAGGATTTTCCGGTTGGTACAGAATACTATATTTCCGGTCTGGACGATGGTGCCGATGAGTTTCATGCCGTGATTTATTATGGTGAAGCACAGCTACAGATCAGCTGTGGACAAGCACAGCTTTCAGTAAAACTATGTTGCAAACATTGACCGGATTGCCGGTATTTCCCGATAAAAGAATAATGACATCCGCTATAAAGTTGATATAAATTGCAGAGTCATCTCTGTATCTGATTTTTATTCGCATCAGCCGAGAGTGGCATAGGCGAATATCGTAATAAAAATAAGGAAAAAATAGCATGGCACATCAGTTCACCGTGAAAGCAATTATCAATGGCGTGTCTATTGATGAATTTAAGCGTTTGGCCAATGATATTCGTTTGCATGAGGCAGTTTGCCATCGAATTCCTGCGCAAAACTTGGAAATCCTGGTTTCGGAAAAGCAGGGGCATATGTATACCCTGAAACGCGCTTATAATCTGGATGTTAATATTCCTGATATCGCAAAAAAATTACTCAAAGATGCATTCCGTTTGCAGCGTACCGATGTTAGCGATCTGAATGAAATGACTTCGACGGTACAACTCGGTGCGAACTTGCCGATCGAGGCCATTTGTCAGCGTGCAGTTACCGGAGATGAAGACCAGATCCAGTTCCAGCTAAACTGGACAGTCAAAGTCAAAGTGCCTTTGCTGGGTGGCATGCTAGAAAAGCATGCTGAAGGTGAGATTCGTAAATTTAGTGAAATTGAACTCAGCATCGTCGAAGATGAATTGCGTAAAGGTCTCACCGCTTGAAGCAATCAAAAAGTGTGATTGACTTAATTTAAAAACTGCTCAGGTTAGACGCAGGATAGTGGTAGCTGATTGGGCAGTAGATCGCTATTTTCAGGGTACTGCCACTATCCAAAAAACTTTTTTAAGTACTGATAAAGTTTGCCGTCACGTTAATGCTGATGGCCAGAATGGTGGTATTGAATCCGTAGGCCAAAAGCAAATGTAGGGTATTGAGAACCCGCATGGATTGGCAAGTAATGGATACATCTGCAGTTTGCGCAGAAGTCCCGATGATATAACTAAAATATAGAAAGTCCGGATAAGTCGGTCTGGTGGTATTGGGGAAATCTAGTCCGCCTTGTTGCTGTTTATCGAGCGCCAAATAAAAGTCATGCGCATAATGAATTGCAAAAATCGTATGCATCAAGAACCAAGCTGAAATAATGGTCAGAACTGACAAGATTAAATGACCGGTTCGGATGGTGGTATCTTGGGGTAAATGATTAATTTCAATAATAATCGCAATAAAACACATGATCAGGGTGATGATCACCAGAAACAGAATGATCCATTTACTGGCATCCTGTTGCATGGCGCGTTGCAGAATATGAGCATGATCAATACGCCAGAGTTTTTTTATGGTCAATAATAAATAAGCGTAAATCGCGATATTCCAGCTGATTAACAGGCAGCTTGACCAGCTCAAAGGGGTGACTGTCTGTAAAATCAGATAAAATCCAATAATGGCTGGGAAAATAATAAAGAAATACAGACGGGATTGAAGTGCCGTTTTTATAGATTGAAGAAGCTGCATCATGCCATTTATATTTGTTTTGCTGACTTCTCAAGATCCTAGCACAGAACCGTTTGCAATAAAGAAGATTGCAACGGTCTGAGTTATTTCCTCTACAACATTTCATCCTAAAGGTGTCGAACTGATTCGAGTTGAGTCATTTGACTGCGCGGATCGCGTAGCAGGCGTGATTATCTCAATAGATTTTTTCTGAACTGATGTTTAAACGGATTGAGCGGGTTGTTGGATTGCAGTGCCATAAGCAAAGACTTCCACCATGCCACCTTGCATACCGAGTTCAGTCGTGCTGAGCCGAATGCCCATAATCTGAGTCGCACCAATTTTTTCGGCTTCCAGTTTTAAACGTACAATCGCTTCACGTCGTGCGCGTTCTACTACACTTTCATAGCTGGTCAGACGGCCACCCAGCATATTCTGTACATTGGCAATCGCATATTTAAAATAATCATGGGAAATGACCACATTGCTGCTGATCATCTGTCCGGAATATTCAGACACAACGAAGCGGCTATTGTTCACCCGGATATAGGCCAGACGTTGTTCCTGTTCATCCAGATAACGAAAATGTTTACCTTCGTTATAACGTCCAAAACCGAAACCAACACTAAACAGAATGGCAAAAATGATGATCTGGAGAATTAAACCATCCATGCTTTAATCTGCCTGCGGAAAAGGGTCGGGCAATTTCGGCATGATCGGATCAACGACTACGGCTGTCCCATAAACAAAGAGTTCAGAAGCACCTTGGGCGATATTAGAGGTCGAGAAACGAATGCCGACAATCGCATTGGCACCCATACTACGGGCTTTTTCAATCATGCGGTTCATGGCTTCCTGACGGGATTCTTCCAGCAGTTCGGTATAGGCGGTAAGCTCACCACCGACAATATTTTTCAGGCCGGCCAATAAGTCACGTCCGACATGTTTGCTGCGTACGGTACTGCCGTACACCACATCAATTTGCTGGCGAATGGTATGTCCCGGTACAGATTCCAGATTGCTAAGTAACATGTGCATGTTTTCTAAATAAATCGCTGGTCTATGACAATAGGAAAACTGCCTCGAAAATGCAATAAAAAAAAGCCCACCGAAGTGAGCTTTTCCTGATCTGTCTGGAATTTATTGCGCTGGTTGTTCTGCCGCACGGCGCTGTTCAGATACAGACGGTGTATTCGGCAAGGTATCCGTCGTATTGACTTTCAAGCCGCCCCCCAGGGTTTTGTAGACTTCAACCTGATTGTTCAGATTGGCCTGTTCAAGCAATAACAAACCTTGTTCTGCTGCATAAGACGCACGCTGTGCATCCAGTACCGTCAGATAGCTGTCAATTCCGGCGCGGAAACGTGCCTGAGACAAGCGATAGGTGGTGTTGGTTGCTTCGACCAGGCGGCGCTGAGCTGCAAGACGATCACCAATATTCTGACGTACCGCCAAAGCATCATTCACTTCACGGAAAGCAGTCTGAATCGACTTTTCGTAATCTGACAAGGCAATTTGCTGATCGGTTTCAGAAATACGGATATTGGCCTGACGGGTACCCCAATCAAAAATTGGAATATCCAGACTCGGACCAAATGACCAGGCAAAACTGCCCGACTTAAACAGGTCGCCTAAATCCGTAGAGGCATAACCTGCTGAACCGGTCAAACTAATCGTCGGGAACAGGCGTGCACGTGCTGCCGCAATATTGGCACCTGCCGCAGACAGACGGTATTCTGCTGCACGAACATCTGGACGGTTAATCAGCAGATCACTTGGCAAGCCTGAACCCAATGCAGTATTTGAAGTGATGCGGGTCACGCGTTGTGCTGGTAATAAATTCGCAGGCACTTGCTGACCGACCAGCAGGTTTAACAGGTTTTGTGCCTGTGCCACCTGAGTTCGGTAATTCGCAACATCATTACGTGCTGTTTCAACCGAGATTTGCGCCTGACGCACTGGAAGCTCGCTATCAATCCCGACATCAAAACGTTTCTTGTTCAGATTGAACGATTCAAGCTGGGCTTTCAGCGTTTGTTCAGCCAAAGCCAGATTGGCATTGGCAAACGAGTAGCTGAGCCAAGCCTGAGATACCTGACCAATCAAGGCAATTTGCGTCGCATCTCGAGCACTTTGGGTTGCCAGGAAGTTATCTAGCGCATTGTCACGCAAGCTGCGGACACGTCCCCAAAAATCCAGTTCATACGCAGTTACACCCAGTCCGACATTATAAGTTGTCACTGCACCACGATTCTGCGAATTCATGGTGTCCTGGCGCAATACGCTACCACTGGCACCAATCGTCGGTAACTGGTTGTTTTCAGTAATTTGATACTGTTGCTGAGCTCGTTGAATATTGAGGGCAGCAATACGCAAATCACGGTTATTGTTTAATGCCAGATCCAGCACTTGTAACAGGCGCTGATCAGCAAAAAAGTTTTTATAACCTTGTTCTGCTACAGAAGTACCAGACGCATTGGTATAGCTGCTCGGGATATCTGCCTGCGCAACCGGCTCTGGACTACGCATGCTTTGACAGGCCGTCAAAGCAAGCGCAAGGGCAGATACCGCAATGCTACGACCTGTAATAGACCATACATTTTGCATTACGACTTATACTCCTGATTTTGTTGTTTTGGTTTGTATTTAAAGACACTTCGAATCCACACGTAGAATACCGGGATAAAGAAGATACCTAACAAGGTCGAGCTGATCACGCCGCCAAGTACACCATAACCGACTGAGTGCTGGCTACCTGCACCCGCACCTGAAGCCAGAGCAAGCGGTAATACACCAAAACCAAAGGCCAATGTGGTCATGATAATTGGACGTAAACGCATTTTTGCCGCATGCAAGGTCGCTTCAAATAACTCTTCACCTTGTTCCTGCAATTCTTTCGCAAACTCGACAATCAAGATCGCGTTTTTCGCAGAAAGACCAATTACGGCAATAATCGCCACCTGGAAGTAAATGTTATTCGACAGGTTCGGGTTTTGCAGCAGCACCATTCCACCAAAGGTGAGTAATAATGCACCCACAATACCCAATGGCACCACCAGTAGAACCGAGAACGGAATCGACCAGCTTTCATACAGGGCTGCCAGACACAGGAACACGATCAACAGTGAAAGCGCGTACAAGAATGGTGCTTGTGCGCCAGACTCACGTTCTTCCAGAGACAGACCAGTCCATTCATAGTCGAAACCTTGAAAGCCCATTTCTGGTAATTTCGCCACGATTTCTTCCATGGCCACCATTGCATCGCCCGAGCTGATACCCGGAGCAGGTGTACCCTGAATGTTCATGGACGATACGCCGTTATAACGCTCAAGACGTGGTGAACCGTAGGTCCATTCGCCTGTGGCAAACGCCGAGAATGGCACCATTTCACCGCGGTTATTACGCACATACCATTGGTCCAGATCTTCCGGCATCATCCGCGAGCCAGCTTCACCCTGAACATAGACTTTCTTGACACGACCGCGATCAATGAAGTCATTGATATACGAACCGCCCCAAGCAATACCCATGGTGCTGTTAATTTCAGCAACACTCACGCCCAATGCACCGGCTTGTGCATGATCGACAATGACACGGTACTGTGGAGTATCTTCCTGACCATTCGGACGCACACCAGCCAGACGCGAGTCTTGTGCTGCTAGACCGAGGATCGTATTACGTGCTGCCAGGAGCTGGTCATGACTTTGACCACTTGCAGCTTTGAGCTGTAAGTTAAAGCCAGCCGATACACCAAGTTCAGGCATCGCAGGAAGCTGCAATGGCATGATATAAGATGCATCTTTGACAATCATGTTCAACGCCATACCACGTTGAATAATGGCACCGACTTGAGCTTCCGGACTGTTACGCTCTGACCAGTCTTTCAGTTTAATAAATGCCAGACCTGCGTTTTGTCCCACACCCGTGAAGGAGAAACCTGCCACACTAAACACGGACTCGACATGCTCTTTCTCGTTTTCCAAGAAATAGTTGGTCATGGTGCTGACCACTTTGTCGGTACGTTCCAAGGTTGCATTTGGCGGTAACTGAACCAGCGTCATGACCACGCCCTGGTCTTCATCCGGTAAGAACGAAGAAGGCAGTTTCTGGAATAACAGCACAATAATACCCAGTACCACGGCATACACCACGCCTGAGAAAATCTTGCTATGAGTCATACGGTTGACGCCGCCCTGATATTTCACAGAAACCTTGTCAAAACTGCTATTAAACCAGCGGAAGAAACGCGCAAATATACCATTACTTTGCGGCTTGTTCGGATCATGCTGTTTCAGCAGGGTCGCACATAGGGCAGGGGTAAAGGTTAATGCCACTATCAGCGACAAGACCATTGCTGTGACCAGCGTAATCGAGAACTGACGATAAATAACCCCGGTGGTTCCACCGAAGAAAGCCATTGGAACGAATACTGCCGATAGCACCGAGGTAATACCAATCAGTGCACCAGAAATCTGTTTCATCGACTTTTCAGTTGCAGAAACCGGATCCAGATGCTCTTCCACCATGACCCGTTCGACGTTCTCGACCACAACAATCGCGTCATCGACCAGAAGACCAATCGCCAGTACCATGGCAAACATGGTTAGGGTATTAATCGAGAAGCCGAAGACATTAATCACGGCAAAGGTACCCAATACCACGACTGGAACTGCCATGGTTGGAATAATGGTAGCACGCCAGTTCTGCAGGAACAGGAACATGACCAGGAACACTAGAATAATTGCTTCGATTAGCGTTTTAACTACACTCTTGATTGACAGTTCAATAAATGGCGTGGTGTCAAAAGCCAGTTGGTCGACCATGCCTTGCGGATAGTTCGGACGTAACTGCTCTAAGCGTTCTTCTACTGCTTGGGCTGTATCAAGCGCATTAGCACCAGTGGCAAGTTTAATTGCCACACCACCAGCTGGTTTACCGTTAAACTTCGAATCAAACTGATAATTATCTGCACCAAGTTCAACCCGTGCAACATCACCCAGACGGACTTGCGCGCCCGAAGTGGTGTTTTTCAGGAAGATATTGCTGAACTGTTCTGGAGTTTGCAGCAGGCTTTGTGCAGTGACAGTCGCATTCAGGACTTGTCCTTCAACAGCGGGTGCACCACCGAGTTGACCCACAGCGACCTGAGCATTCTGGGTACGGATGGCAGTCGCAATATCACTTGGCGTGACTTGCAGGCTCGCCATTTTGGCTGGATCAAGCCAGATTCGCATCGCATAAGAACCACCAAAGACCTGAACTTCACCGACCCCGGCCACACGGCTTAAAGGTTCAGAAATGTTCGAATTTACATAGTCTTTGATATCATCGGCGGTCATGCTGCCATCAGGTGAATAGAAAGCCAATACCTGCAGGAAGCTGGCGCCTGATTTGGTAACACGCACACCCTGACGCTGTACATCTTCAGGAAGAAGTGCAGTCGCAGACTGTAATTTGTTCTGGACCTGAACCTGTGCGATATCAGGATCGACACCTTGTTCAAAGTTCAAGGAAATAGACGAAGAACCGTTACCCGCACTGTTAGATGAGATATAACGCAGTCCATCCAGACCATTCATTTGCTGCTCGATGATCTGGGTTACAGTATTTTCGACCGTTTCAGCAGATGCACCTGGATAAGTCGCAGAAATCGTGACTGTAGGCGGTGCAATGGTTGGATACTGGGCAATCGGCATTTTGGTCAGGGTCAAAATACCTGCCAGCATGATGACCAGTGCAATCACCCAGGCAAAGATAGGACGATGAATAAAGAATTGAGCCATAAACCTTACTCCTTATGCTTTAGCAGCAGGTTTTTGTTCAGATTGTTCTTTTGCATCATCCGCTTTTTGCGCTGCACCTGGTTGTTGGGCAGCAGGTTGTGCAGCACCCTGTGGTGCAGCAGCTTGAGGCTGGTAAGGTTTAGCCACGACCTGTTGTTCCGGTTTTACTTTCGCAATACCATCTACAATCACTTTATCGCCTGGATTCAGACCTTCAGTCACAATCCAGTTGCTGCCTTGAGAACCAACGGTAGTCACTGGACGTGGCGTCACTTTATTGTCAGCACCGACCAGCATCGCCATTGCCTGACCTGTTGGGGTACGAGTCAAAGCTGCTTGCGGAATCAGGAAAGCATTCGGTACTTCACCCTGTACGATTTGCGCAGTGGCAAACATACCTGGAAGAAGCAGATGATTTTTGTTCGGGAATACCGCACGTAAAGTCACGGTACCTGTTTCCGGGTTCACGCTAGCATCAGAGAATGCAAGACGGCCTTCAACCGGGTAGATACTGCCATCTTCAAGCTTTAACTTGACTTTGGTATTGTTAGAGCTGTTCAAGCTGCCTTGATTAAGCTGTTGACGTAAACGTAAAAGCTCGGCACTTGACTGGTTGATATCTACATAGATGGGATCTAGACGCTGAATCGTTACCAATGGCTCTGGCTGATTCGCTGTTACCAAAGCACCCGCCGTCACAGACGAACGGTTGGTCTGGCCTGAAATCGGCGCGCGTACAGTCGAATAGCCCAAGTTGATTTCTGCATTACGCAAAGTTGCGCGATTGGCATTCAAATCAGCTTCAGCCAGTTTGACCTGTGCCGCGATGTCATCATATTCCTGTTTGGAAATGGCATTGGTACCGACCAGTTGACGGTAACGGCCTTCCTTCACACGCAATACGCCCAGATTGGCTTCAGCACGGGCAATCGCTGCACGGGCATTGTCTACTGTAGTGCGGTTGGTGCTTGAATCGATTTCATACAAGGCCTGACCTTCACGCACATAGCTGCCTTCCGTGAACAAGCGTTTAAGCACCACGCCACTGGCTTGTGGACGTACGTCTGAAATTTCAAATGCTGTTGTACGACCTGAGAGCTCTACAGACTGCTCTACACTTTGCGGTTGTGCAACAAGAACACCGACTTCAGTCGGTGGCATTTGTTGTTGAGCACCAGCTTGCTGGCCCTCTTTAGGATCTTTGCTACAACCAACAAGTGCAAGACTTGTTGCCATTGCGCAAGCAGTCAGGGCAGGTGCCCAAAGCTTTGCAGACATCATTATTCCACCTCTAATTAGATTTATATCTAAATTTTCTTATTTGTGAGCCGCGCAATATCTGATCCAGACCATATACCACAACGAAATCCAAATAAAACTGATACTCCAGCCGGATATGACATCTGAAGGAAAATGTACACCCAGATAAACTCTTGAGATCCCCATCATCAGCATCCATACCACTGCACCTATCACGATGAGGGTATAACGGGAATGTTGCCGATGGATGTAAATTGCCAAACAAGCCAGACAAGCCGCATATAGACTATGGGCACTTGGAAAGGAACTTCCAAAGCTTTCAACCAGATGCAAGGATTCTGGTGGTCGGGGTCGGGCAATTGCAAATTTCAACAGCCAAGCTAGGAGAATTCCTCCGATAATTCCGATATATATAAAAATTGCGTTTGTATACTTTTTATACCACAGCAATGCAATACACCATAGCGTGGATAAAAATAATACAAATGGCATGCCACCTATTAAGGATAAGGACTGAGTAATTTGATTCCAAAACTCGGTGCGATACAGACTCATCCATTCCACAGCTTGCAAGTCGAGCTCGTTTAAAGCGGGAATATTCAGGATGAACACACTGAAAATTAAAAATAAAATACCGACAAAAAGTAACAAGTAATGCATGCCAAAAATCCTTGTCCTTTTAACCGTTCGCAGATCGGCCAATTGTCTGAACCAAAGTGTACTTGTCAGTACACTTTTTTTCAAGTGTGCGTATTTTATGCGAATTCCATTTTTTTCGTAAGGAATTTGTTGCTAAATATAGTGTAATTATCTCAGTTTTGAGTTTTTGTCGATGTATGATTTTCGTCAATTTCAATGCTTTGCTTGGGTGGCCAGAAGAAATCACTAGGTCGGGTCAGGAAGTGCGTCATGACCAGTTTTGCCAAAGGTTTCCACTGTTCAAAACGCACCCGGCGTGCGCGTAAGGCTACAATAATCGTCAGAGTGAAACTGACAAACAAGTTGGTCAGGCCAATGAGTAACACACCCAGAAAAGACACTACGATCAAGCCGATATCGGGACCATTGATCGTAATTAGACCCTGAATAAAGTTGGCAGAGGCAAAGGCGATATGGCGAATATCCAGTGGCAGACCGAGAATAAAACCAATGGTGCCCATACTGCCGAGCATGATCCCGAAAATAAAATTACCCGCCAGTGCACCCAGATTACGTTCAATATAGTCAGCAAAACGGTAAAGACGCTCTTGTCCCATCAGCTGCGATAAATGCACATGGGCTTTCAGTCGCGGGCCGACTTTGCGATAAACGGCCATATTGTCAAAATAACCGGCCAATAATCCGGACAGAAACAGACATACCCCGGCAATCGCTGCATGTGGAATCGCCAATGAGGTAAACGGATTCAGGTCATGCAGGGTTTTGGCAGCCTTAGCATGGTTCATTAAAGGTTCATGCAGCGCAAAATCCCACAGTAGGGTAATTAAGGCTGCTACTGGAATCGCAATCGAAATATTGCCCAGAATGGCAACAAACTGGGTACGGATGATATTCACAATCAGCGCGGCCAGCTCGGCAATCTGAGCCATTTTCGAGCCTTTACGCTGGTGTACAGTAGCCGCCAGTGCGGCAGCAGTCATCGCCGGCTGTTTGGTTGCCACGGTAAAATGCAGGACATGAATTAGCATAAAGCCTAGTGAATAGTTCATGCTATAGCTAAAGGCCTGCATCAAGGGGGCCATGGTGAGGCGTGTCATCAGAACTTTTAAGGTGGCCATCGTCGCGATGATGGCACCAGCACCTGCAGCCGATTTATACATGGCCAGAAAGCCTTGCTTGTCGGTACTCACATAATGTTCACCGGTCTTGCTGGCATTTTCAGTTACCTGTAAAGCCAAAAGTTCACTATTGGTGGCCAGCAGGGCCCGCACACTGCGTTCGCTATAAATTGCTTCAGTAATGTCCGCCATAAATAGGCCAATGGATTGATAACGCAGATCATCTTCATCCATGACCATATTGAGCAGAATTTCGACCCGTTCCAGACACTGTTCCAGCAGTGCCAGCATATAGGTCAGGCTGACACTGACACCAGTGCGCTTGGTAGAACGGCGAATCTTGGCCACGACATCATGACATTGTTCCAGCATCACCAGCGCTTGCGACGCATCGGGGGGCGTGATCGAATCGACTAGAGTGACTGTGTTATAGCGTTTTTTATATTCCTGAATAAACTCGTTAATCTCACGATTCTGTACCAGAAAAGGAGATTCATATTCCATCAGTTCAGGCTGGGCATTAATAAATTCAGGGTGCAGACCAATACCACTGATCCGGTAAGACAAAATAGTCAGTGCCTTGATTAGCTGGTCTTTGATTCGGGTTTTTTCAGGCTGATTGGAATGTCCCTGATTCAGGACTGCAAATAAACGTTGCCAGTCATCTTCATCAAAATAATCCAGCCAGTATTTATCGGTACGCTGATAAAAAACCTTGCGAAATAATTCCTGGAGTTGTTGATGGTCAGGAATCAGCGGCAAGACATGTGCACCAAGGCGCTGGTTTAGCTGGTTCCAGAATCCATCCAGAGATAAAATGCCGGTATCGGAAAAGAGGCCGGTCTGTTTATAGCGATTAATGATCCGCAGAGTAAAGGTTTGAAGCGTGGCAACCGCATTCGGGGTGAGTAATAAAGCCCGAATAAATGCATTGAATTTCGCTTCGATCTCTTCGGTATTTCTGCTGTCTTCAGGTCTGATTCTTTCAACCAGTTCAATCAGAAGATTTTCATCCAGCACCGCCCGAGGTTGTTCAAGCTGGTGTTGCATGTTTTGAAAAAGATCTAGAAAATTAATATGCATAGGCGAGTTTAAAAGTTACTGAATTCGGTGTAGGGCCAGTTTGGCCAGATTAATCAGGGCCTGACGATATTCGGAGTCAGGTAATGCCTGTAAGGCATCAATTGCAATTTCAGTTTCTTCTGTAGCACGTTGACGGCAATAATCCAGCGCACCAGATTCATTGACAATTTGAATGACCTGTTCCAGATGTTCCGTACCGCCAGTCGCAATACTGCGACGGATGATTTCATGTTGCTCACCGGAGGTATTTTTCAGTGCAGCAATCAATGGCAGGGTCGGTTTACCTTCCATGAGATCGTCACCGATATTTTTGCCGAGCGTGTCTGCATCCGAGGTGTAATCTAAAATGTCATCAATAATCTGGAAAGCATTGCCGAAATGTCCGGCAAAGGTTTTTAAAGGCTGACGGAATTCGTTTTTATCTGACAAAATGGCAGCACCTTCTGTTGCCAGTTCAAACAGGCGCGAGGTCTTGCCATGAATAATATTCAAATAAGTCGCTTCAGTGGTTTCCGGTTGATGCTGGGATTGCAGTTGCAGCACTTCACCTTCAGCAATTTCACAGGTACCGGTCGAAAAATCTTTAAGCAACACCATGTTGTTCAGATCGACCAGCAAATCAAAAGCACGTGAAATCAGAAAGTCACCGACTAAAACCGCAGTCTGGTTATTCCAGGTCGCATTGGCCGTCGGGCGGCCACGGCGCAGGCCAGACTCATCCACCACATCATCATGCACCAGTGTTGCGGTATGCAGCATCTCAATGATTGCAGCCAGTTTGCGGTGCGGTTCTAAATTTTCAGCACCACACGCCTTGGCGGCCAAAAGGCACATAATCGGGCGCATACGTTTGCCACCCGCTTCTACCACATGTTTGCTGACAGCCATCACTAATGCAACTTTTGAGGTAATTCCTTCATTAATGAATGTGTCCATCGCAGCAAAGTCGTTAGCAACAGGCGCGAGAATGTCTTGCTTAAAGTCGATGGTCATGTGAAAGAAAACCTCTAGTCTGGTAAATCGCTGGGCGTAGTTTAACAATTTATAACATGAGTGAAACCTAAGAAATGCATAAACTCCACTAAAAATCAGCTTTTTATAGATCTTATGTAGATTCGATCCATATTTCGAGCCATAAAAAATCAGGAAAGGTCAGGGCATCGCCCTATTCGTCAGGCTGAGTATATTAATCAAACTGGCCGGATTTCTGCTGTATTATTTTGTTGCTGAATATATCTTGAGTATTTGATTTGATAGAAATTATTTAATAGTTAAATAATTAGCGCATCCTGCTCATTATTATTTCAGTAAAATGGCTTGTTGTTTTTTTGAATATCCCTTAAAATCCTCGCCCTTAGATATCCCCCAGTGGCGTACGTCTTAAGTTCGATATATTCCTTTATCGGCACGACGACACGGGCTTGTTTGGAGTACATTATGTACGCAGTAATCCAAAGCGGTGGTAAACAGCACCGTGTAGTTGAGGGTGAAACCCTTAAAGTAGAATTATTGAAAGCTGAAACTGGCGCGACTATTACGTTTGATGACGTATTGATGCTTGTTAACGGTGAAAGCATTCAAATCGGTGCTCCAGTTGTTGCTGGTGCTACTGTAACTGCTGAAGTAGTTAGCCATGGTCGTCACGACAAAATCCGCATCATCAAAATGCGTCGTCGTAAACACTACCGTAAACAACAAGGTCACCGTCAATGGTTCACTGAGTTGAAAATTACAGCTATTTCAGGCTAATTACGAGGAGTAAATAGACATGGCAACTAAAAAAGCCGGTGGTTCGACTAAGAACGGTCGTGATTCGAATCCTAAGATGTTAGGTGTTAAAGTTTACGGTGGTCAAACTGTAACTGCAGGTAACATCATCGTTCGTCAACGTGGTACTGAATTCCACGCTGGTCAAAACGTTGGTATGGGTCGTGACCATACATTATTTGCTACTGCTGATGGCGTAGTAAAATTCGAAGTGAAAGGTCAATTCGGCCGTCGCTACGTATCTGTTGACGCGTAATTCGCTGAGATAGAAAAAAGCCCACAGTTATTGTGGGTTTTTTTATGCCTGAAAATTAATAGGCAGATTAAGCGACATTCCATAATGTAAAAATTGTCCTGAAATCTTCATAATGATGAACAAAAAAACCGGTTTCGAATTAATAACAATACAAAAGTTCTTATTTTCTATCATTTTAGCTTTTAATTTTCGTTTAAGATGAGCTATCAAATAAATTGCGATCAAGCAAAATATAAGGGTGAAATTATGAATATGCTTCGTAAAACCGTCTGTGCTATGGCTCTGGGTGCAGTGACTTTAGCACCGGTGATGAGTACAACCGTGTTTGCTGCACCTGTGGCAGCTTCGGAGCAACAGGCAACAGCCAGTCTGGTCAAACAGCTCAATCATGTGCGTAGCATGACGGCAAATTTCGAACAAAGTACTAAGGTAACCAATCCAAGAGCGACCCAGAAAAAAGGTTTGACCGCACAACATATGAATCAAACCTTTAAAGGGGTGATGAAAGTTGAGCGTCCGGGTAAATTCTATTGGGAAACGACCGCACCGTCGAAGCAAGTCATTGCAACCACGGGTAAAACCGTATGGATTTATGATCCTGACTTGCAACAAGCCGTTCGTCAAAGCTTAGATGAGCAGGTTGCTAATACACCGGCGTTATTGCTGTCAGGAAACACCAGCCAGATTATGCAGTCTTACCGGGTGACTCAGCCAAATAAAGGCAAAACCTATTACACGCTGTATCCTAAAAATACCGATGGTGTGTTTGAAAGCCTGACCATTAGCTTTGGCGCGAACAAAGCACCAAGCTTGATGATCTTGCAGGATTCATTGGGACAAACCACTAATATCAAATTTAGCAATGTAAAAGTAAATAGCAGTATTCCAGCCTCCACCTTTAACTTTACTCCACCAAAAGGTACGGACATTATTGATCAATAAGCATCAATATGAACCAAATAAAAAAGCAACCTTTCGAGGTTGCTTTTTTATTGCCGATCATCAGGATTATTTTGGACAGGCTACAAGGTTCAGCTATATCTAAACACGAGAGCATCTTAGAATAAATAAAAGTCGAGTCAATGAAATTGCAAAATTTTGGGAGCTCAGGATGAAGATTAATCTATTTAAAACTGCTGAAATTTACGCTGTTTTATTACTCACTGTAGGTATGATGGGTTGTCAACCTCAATCTAGCTCAGTGGCAACGCTCGCGCAAACAGATCGGGTTGTGCAAATTGAAGCCAAAACCGTTCCAATTAAAGGGGCAGCCAAAGTGGTGTGTGAAATAGAAGGTTGTGTACGCTTTGATCTACAGACGGTGGACAGCAATATTGACTGGATTAATCAATATTTTATTGAGCGTATTCAGCATACTGAGCCTGTTGCATTCACCAAAGTCACCCAGAAAAATCCTAAAAAAGCCGATGAGCCGCATTATCTGGATCAGCGCTTTATCAAGGTGGAATTTGTTGGTCAGCACGCTCATCTGGCGACTTTTGCTTTAAAAAGTTCCAATCTGGCAAGGAATAAAAATGCTTCTCTGAAACATGTGGAATATATCAATTTTGATCTAAAACAGAACAAACGTTTGGCTTTGTCTCAACTGTTATTAAATGGCGGTGAGCAGAAACTGCTGAATGCGATGTATCGAACCAATACTCAATGGCTGAATACGCAGGGTATTCAACAACAGCAGTTAAAATTGAGTGATAACTATTATTTTGATACAACAAGTCTGGTGATGGTGTATCCGGCAGGCGAGTTAGCTCCGGCAGCAGCAGGAATGACTGAATTAAAAGTCTCCTATGCGGATTTAAAGGAAGTGATTCGCCCTGAATATTTAGCCATTTTGCAGCAGACAGCTTCCTAAATATTGTGCTAATAGGACGCAACCGTGGTCTTGGTCACTGTATTTTTTAATGCTAAGAGCTTACACTATAGCCAGTTTTTTTCTTCTGCAAAGATTGATTATGATCGACCCGAAATTACTCAGAAATAATATTGAGGCTGTAAATGTAGCCTTGGCAAAACGTGGTGTTCAACTCAATGTTGAAGAGTGGGCATCCCTAGAAGCACGCCGTAAAGAGATTCAGTCCAAGACAGAAACACTGCAAGCTGAACGTAATGCCGGTGCCAAACAAGTCGGTCAAATTAAAAAAGCAGGTGGCGACGCATCTGAAATCATGACACGCATGTCTGCGATTGGTGATGAAATCAAAGCGGCTGAAGCAGCACTGGCTGAACTGCAAACTGAGCTTGAAGAAAAATTATTATCTATTCCAAACTTGCCAGATGAAGCTGTGCCTGAAGGTAAAGACGAAAGCGATAACGTGGAAATCCTGAAATGGGGTACACCGCGTGAATTTGATTTCGAAATCAAAGATCATACGGATCTAGGCGAAATGATGGGCGGTCTTGAATTTGAAACCGCGACCAAATTAACTGGTTCACGCTTCAGTGTATTGAAAGGTCCATTGGCGCGTTTACAACGTGCCATTACCCAGTTCATGCTAAATACGCATACTGATCAAAATGGTTATACCGAAGCCTATGTGCCTTATCTGGTCAATGCAGATTCATTGCGTGGGACTGGTCAGCTGCCTAAATTTGAAGAAGATCTGTTTAAGCTGCAGGGTGAAAAAGAGTTTTATCTGATTCCGACTGCTGAAGTGCCAGTGACGAATTTCGTACGTGATGAAATTATTGATGCAGACCGTCTGCCACTGAAATATGCAGCGCATACGCCATGTTTCCGTAGTGAAGCAGGTTCTTATGGTCGTGATACCCGCGGTTTGATCCGTCAGCACCAATTCGACAAAGTCGAAATGGTTCAAATTGTGAAGCCTGAAACTTCGATGCAAGTGCTTGAAGAGTTGACTGGCCATGCTGAAGGTATCT
Source organism: Acinetobacter sp. CIP 102136 (assembly GCF_000369685.1). Taxonomy (GTDB): domain Bacteria; phylum Pseudomonadota; class Gammaproteobacteria; order Pseudomonadales; family Moraxellaceae; genus Acinetobacter; species Acinetobacter fasciculus. The sequence continues at coordinate 1,693,392 of NZ_KB850142.1, read as the reverse complement.
TGCAAGCACTTGGACTTCCATATCGTAAAATTTTACTTTGTGGTGGTGACATGGGCTTTGGTGCAACCAAGACTTATGACTTAGAAGTTTGGGTACCAAGCCAAAATACTTACCGTGAAATTTCATCTTGTTCAAACATGGGTGATTTCCAGGCGCGTCGTATGAAAGCACGTTACCGTGCTGATCAGAAGAAAACTGAATTTGTACATACCTTGAATGGTTCAGGTCTGGCCGTAGGTCGTACTTTACTTGCAGTGATGGAAAACTATCAACGCGCTGATGGCTCGATTGAGATTCCTGAAGTATTACGTCCATATATGGGTGGTGCGACTTATATCGACTAATTGTCGATCTCAATATCCCTAAATGTGCATGAAAATTGCATAGACAGTCAGATTTAAAATTTTGAGGTAGTTCGTGGATATTTTTCCAATCTCGTTAAAGTTGCAACAGCAACCTTGTCTGATTGTCGGTGGTGGGCATATTGCATACCGTAAAGCACTTTTACTTCAAAAAGCAGGTGCGATCATTCATGTGATTGCGCCTGAAATTGAAGAGAGTCTGCTGCGAATTGTGCAAAATAGCCAAGGACAATATGTCCAAGCTGCTTTTCATTCTGAAGTTGCGTTACGTTCATATCGACTGGTGATTGCAGCGACTGACGATGCGGAGACCAATCGTCAGGTCTTTGAACTGTGTGAAGCGGAAAATGTCCTGGTCAATAGTGTTGATGATCCGCCGCATTGCCGGTTTATGGTGCCAGCGATTATTGATCGTTCGCCATTGGTCATTTCGGTGGCATCGAATGGTACGTCGCCCGTGTTATCACGGCAGATCCGAACTCAGCTTGAAACGACTATTCCGCATGGTATGGGCAAGCTGGCTGAATTTTCAGGAAAATGGCGCAGTGCGGTTAAGGCTAAAATTGTCAATCCGGATGAACGCCGTATTTTCTGGGAAGATTTATATGCCAGTTCGCTAAAAGAACAGGTGTTCAACGACAATATCGCGGAAGCAGATCGCCTGATTGAGCAGGCCTTACAGGAATGGCAACAGCCGAAAGGTGAAGTCTACTTGGTCGGTGCGGGTCCGGGTGATCCAGAATTGTTGACCTTAAAAGCCTTACGTTTGATGCAGCAAGCCGATGTGGTGATTTACGACCGACTGGTTTCAGCGCCAATTATGGAGCTGTGCCGTCGTGATGCGGAAAAGATCTATGTGGGTAAGGCACGTTCCAATCATGCGGTTCCGCAAGATGGAATTAATGCCTTGTTGGTGAAATATGCCAGTGAAGGAAAGCGGGTTTGTCGTCTGAAAGGCGGAGATCCATTTATCTTCGGGCGTGGCGGTGAAGAGATTGAAGAGCTATTTGCTGCTGGGATTACTTTCCAGGTGGTTCCAGGGATTACCGCAGCTTCAGGATGTTCAGCCTATGCCGGTATTCCATTAACCCATCGTGATTATGCGCAAAGTGTGCGTTTCCTGACCGGTCACTTAAAAGAAGGTTCGCCAGAATTGCCTTGGAGTGAGTTGGTCTATGAAAACCAGACCTTAGTGCTTTATATGGGGTTGGTGGGACTGGAGAAAATCTGTGCAGAATTAATCGCTCATGGTCAGCGAGCCGACATGCCAGTGGCCTTGGTTTCTAAAGGTACGACGCCTGAACAGAAAGTTGTAGTAGGAACGCTTGCTGATATTGCATCCAAAGTGTCCGAACATCAGATTCAAGCCCCGACTTTGACCATTATTGGTGAAGTTGTACGCTTACGTGAACAATTGCAATGGCATGAGCGAGGATAAGCAAAGCACTGCTTTGTCCGAGCGCAAGACGAAGGCTGTGCCTGAAGTAAGAGGATAAGCAAAGCATTGCTTTGCCCAAGCGCAAGACGAATGTCGTGTCTGAATTAAATATATTGAGTGAGTAAGCTGTGATCCACGTTGTTTTATATGAGCCTGAAATTCCTGCAAATACAGGCAATATCATTCGTCTATGTGCGAATACCGGAGCACAGTTGCATCTGGTCAAGCCGCTGGGTTTTGAGCTGGATGACAAAAAGCTGAAACGTGCCGGTCTGGATTATCACGAATATGCCAATATGCAGATTTGGGAAAATATCGAAGACTGTCTGGCCGATCTGGCAAGCAAAGGGATTGGTCTGGATGCAATCTATCCATTGACCACCAAAGGTTCTGAAACGCCGCATACTTCGGATTTAAACCGTCCTGTGGCCTTGTTAATGGGTCCGGAAACTCGTGGTCTGCCTGAACATGTTCGTCTGATGTTTCCGCAAAAGCATTGGATTCGTTTACCGATGGCAGAGAACTCGCGAAGTCTGAACCTGTCAAATGCTACTGCAGTAATTGTCTACGAAGCTTGGCGTCAGCAGGGTTTTAAAACGCTTTAAGCGGAAATTTGTGATGATTCTAAAAGCTGCCTTTGGGTGGCTTTTTTATTTTGTGTAACAAATAGATAAACTGCTTTTCACTTCGTTGTATGCTTGAATTTATAACTTTATCAAATATAACAAAAGGTGCAGCTTTGAAGCCTCTAGTAAAACTTGTCATCGCATGTTTTCTTGGAACTGTTGCGGCTTCCGTGAATGCGGAAGAGGGCAGTGCTGCCACATCGGCAACAAAGGAAGTTCAGCCTATTACTCAGGCAGAAATACAGCAGGGTTTGCTCAACATGCAGAAACGTTTAGATACGCGTATCGAAAAATGGGGGCAGAGCTTGGACTCGGATGATTTTCAATGGACTTGGCGGGGGCGTAAATTAAAGCTAGCCAAGCGTGAAGAAGTCTGTGACATTTTTCAGGATGTCGTGGATGAAATGTATCAACTGGCTATCAAGAATAGAGCCCGTTTAGGTCCGGAAGAGCAAAAGTTATTGTCTAATCGGAGTCTGTTTATTGAGAAACTGGGTTATGAAAATAATCGAGTTAATACCCAGATGGGTTTTGATTGCTATCTGCGTTAGTAAAATCAAAACATGACAGACATAAAAAAGGCGCATGAAGCGCCTTTTTTATTTGAATTGAAAAGATATTATTTATCGTCAAATTCATTGTGCTGAGGAGCTGGGTGCTTGAAGCCTTTGGTTTTATAACCTAAGTACAAGATACCGCCAAATGCCCAGATCAGACCGTATTTAAGCGAAGCTTCATCGACTTCTAACCACAATGCAAAGACTGAAATGAAGCCAAGTAAAGGAACCACGACAAAGTTCATGATCTCTTTGGCACTCTTGGTACGACCATCACGTAATGCATAACGTGAAATCACCGACAAGTTGACGAAACTGAATGCAGTTAAGGCACCAAAGCTGATCAACGACACCACAAAATCAAGATCCATAAAGCCAGCAGTTAAAGCCACTGCACCAGCGATTAAGATGTTGTATGAAGGTGTATAGTTTTTCGGGCTAATATGACCGAAGATCTTCTTGTTGATTACGCCATCACGACCCATTACATACATCAGACGTGATACACCCGCATGTGCTGAAATACCAGAAGCCATAACTGTCACAATCGCGAAGTAAAGTACGACTGTTTTAAACGCCACGCCACCGACAGCTTGTAAAATATCCGGCTGTGTTGCAGCGATATCTTCAAAGTAAGTTTTTGGATCATTCGGGAAGAAGATCTGCATGAAGTAAGTACTGATGATGAAGATGATACCTGCCAATAATGCGGTCAAGAAAATCGCTTTAGGTAAGGTTTTCTCAGTATCTTTGGTTTCTTCAGCAAGAGAACTTAAAGAGTCAAAACCTGTGAATGAGAAACACAGTAAGGTTGCACCGGTAATCAGGGCAGCAACAGAAGTAAACTCATTCCAGAATGGCTCTAAACTCCACAGTTGATACTTTGCATCGACCAGTGTGCCGTCTGCATTCACGCCACCTTCTAGAAGTTGGTAAACCATCCAGGTGAAGTATGCAATGACGCCCAATTGTACGAATACAATCATACTGTTGAAGTTGGCAACAAATCTCGCACCACGAAGGTTAATCGCGGTCATAAATGCTGTTAAACCAATTACCCAAACCCAATGGTTCATGTCTGGGAAAAGTGCTTCCAGATAAATCACCGCCAGAATGATATTGACCATTGGCGATAACAGGTAATCCAGCAAGGATGACCAACCCACCATGAAACCTACGTTCGGGTGGATGGATTTTTGCGCATAGGTATAGGCCGAACCCGAAGAAGGGTAGCGACGAATCATATGACCATAGCTCAAGGAGGTTAACAAAATTGCAATCAGTGCAAAAATGTAAGAGGTAGGAACGTGGAAGTTACTTTCTTCAGATACCAGACCAAATGTATCAAACAAGGTCATGGGTTGAATATAAGCTAAACCAATAATAATGATGTGCCAGAGTCCCAGCGTTTTTTGCAGTTTAGCTGCCGATTGAGTCCCAGAGATATTAGTCAACGGCGTTATCCTCTTAATCGTTGATCAAGGATCAGTCATATTTATAAGGATCGTTTGAGACGAACGATCCCCCCTACAGTTTTCTATAAAAGTCCGCCAATCTACTTGAAAAGAACGGCTTTTGCTAGCTATTTTTTTGAATTTTGTCCTGCATAAAATGTGCCATTCAAAAAAGAAATCGAATTTTTTCTTATGCAAGATAAAAGCCTGATGTTTAAAAAAACATCAGGCTAGAATTTCGGCTATATTGGCTTATTTTTCAGTAATTACCAAGCCTTTTTTAAGATAGATTTTAAATCTTCCAGGGTGGCTTCTTTCGGATTATAAATGATGGAACCATCATTCAGGGCTTTCTCTGCCACTTCATCGAGCTGGGCTTCAGAAATCTTACCGGTTTCACGTAATGTGCGTGGTAATTTAGTCAGACTGTAAATGCGGTCACGCATGGTCAGAATCGTCGCAATGGTTTTGTCAGCGCGTAGATGTGCTGGCGTTTGTGCATAAATATCGGCACCGGCCAAAGGCAGGAGCAGATCCGCGATTTTATCGCCATTGACTTCTTTGTTGTATTCCAGCACATAAGGTAGGAATAAGTTCATGCATAAACCATGCGGCAAGTGAGCCACTGCACCTAATGAGTGCCCCAGTGAATGCACAATGCCGACCATCGAGTTGGAAAATGCAATTCCCGCCATAGTTGATGCCTGTGCCAGTTCCAGACGGCCTTGTGCATCGGAAGGATTGTCCAGCACATTAAATAGGTGGTTACTGATCTTTTTGACTGCGGCAGTCGCATAAGCATCTGAGATTGGATTGGCTGCCATGCAAGTATAAGCTTCGACCGCATGGGTCAGTGCATCCATTGCGGTCATGGCGGTTAAATGCGGCGGCAAAGTCTGGGTCATGCGCGGATCTAAAATCGCAGCATGCGGCATCAAATAATACGATGCGAAAGGCATTTTAACATTCTTCTCAGTATCTGAGACGACGGCCACCATGGTGACTTCTGAGCCTGTCCCCGAAGTTGTTGGAATCACAAAAAATGGCTTCAGCGGCTTAGGCAGGTTATGGGCACCAGAATATTTAAGCAGGTCATCACCGCCTTCAGAGACCAGAATATTAGTTGCTTTGGAGGTATCAATGACTGAACCGCCGCCCACAGCAATGATCGCATCACAGTGATTTTCACGATACAGTTTCGCCGCACTACGTACTGTACCCAAGCTAGAATCGGGTGGTACGTCATCAAAAATGGCTACAATTGCAGCATCCGCCATTTCAAATGCAGCTTCAATCGGTGCCAGCAGATTATTGGCGCGTACACCTTTGTCGGTAATAATGAGTGGACGTTTGGCCCCTAAAGTCGCAAGTTCAAACGGAATATGTTCTAACGCGGCATGTCCGGCAATGACTTTAACCGGACAGAAAAATTCATAATAAGGTTTAGCCATGTTATACACTCCGTTTTAAATAGGATTGAGCAATTTTTAGATAAATACTGCTCGCTTCGCTTAGTTTTTCTTTGAGGCTGAGATTGCTTGGATATTCTTTGACAGCCAGTTGCGCCACCAGTTTAGGCAAAATCAGTGCTTCCATTTTATTTAGACAACGCACCAGACGAATGGCATTGGAAATATCGCCATCGGCAATCATGCGGTCATTGGCAAAGGCTTGAGAGGTGCTTTCCTGAAAGGAAAAAACTAAAAAAGCATGGTGCAGATGTTTAAAGGTAATAGTCAGATCAGGTGCTTTTTCCAGATTTTTCACCAGTTCCAATTGCTTGTCCTCAGTGACCCGCGCCACAAAGGCTGGGCCATGCGGAAAGACTTTCATGGAAAGAGTGAAATGGACTGGAAATTGGGCAACTTCCTGTTTGATTTCTTCATCCACCTGACTTGCCATGACCAGACCGCGGCCAATCACATCCATCATGAGTTTGACATAGGCAAGCTGCAAAGCGGGTTTTACGGATTTAGTTGCAATCACGTGATGATCCCTATCTCAATATTATTGGTTTAGAGTAAATACTCTAATTTATTTGGGGGTGAAATGCAAAGGCTTTATCTTTGCTCGACAGTGACTTGATTAAAGTAACCGCTGTGGCGCAAAGTTTCAATAATTTCACGACATAACTGGTTGAATTGTGGCTGTTGTTCCAGTAGGTCGCTCATGCGTACCATTTCCAGTCCTGCATAGCCACAAGGATTGATGGTGTTGAATCCGCTCAGATCACAATCCAGATTTAGGGACAGACCATGGTAGCTACGGCCTTTGCGAATTTTAAAACCGAGTGAGCCGATTTTACGTTCAGCCACATATACACCAGGTGCATCCGGTTTGGCATAGGCATCAATGCCATATTTTTTTAGCAAATCAATCATCAGGTTTTCAGCATAAGACACCAGGGTGCGCACATTCCAGCCCAGACGATTCAAGTCAAACATGAAGTAAGCCACCAATTGACCGGGACCATGCCAGGTCACCTGACCACCACGATCGGTCTGAATCACCGGAATATTGCTCGGCATTAGAATATGTTCCGGTTTGCCTGCCTGACCTTGAGTCAGTACATCCTGATGTTGCAAAATCCACAATTGATCCGGGCTATGTTCATCACGGGTTTCCGTAAATGTTTTCATTTCCAGAAAACGATCTTCATAAGGTGTGAGGTCGTGATATTGACGAATGATCAGCTCGGGCTTTTGCAGCACATCAGTCACAGGAAGTGTCCTTGGTAATTATAAAAAACTGGTCATAATTATAATGATTTCGGCATGAAATAGGGGTGAGATCAGCAATATTTCATGGGTATCTTAGCGCTGTATAGGCATAAAAAAACACGCCCGGAAGCGTGTCTTTTGTATTTTCGATTACAGTGCTGTTTTAATTAGCGGGCAAGCGGCCAAATCTGCATATACTGCATGAACCTGTTCCAGTTCCAAAAAGCGCAGTTGTGCGGTAATGGAATGGTATTTTCCAGTACGTGATGGCGTAATACTGACGCTATCACCTTCAAAATCTGGAAAATGTTTCAGAAAAATGTCGATGACAGCATGACGCAATTCATCGCCCGCAAGGCCAATCAGTTTAATCGGATAATCCATAGGGAAAACCCAAAGATGTTCTTGAAGTTCACGAGATGGTGTACGGTCTAACATGGTAGTCCCCCTGATTTGAAACGCCTGCAATCATGCAGGCGTTTGGGTTTGTCTTGGCTACTTAAATGGAGACTGATGATCAAATTTCAAGTCTCCAGAATAAGCATCAAATCTTAATCATTCTCAAGGAATGAACGTAAGTGTTCTGAACGCGATGGATGGCGAAGTTTACGCAGCGCTTTCGCTTCAATCTGACGAATACGTTCACGTGTTACGTCAAACTGTTTGCCCACCTCTTCCAAAGTATGGTCGGTCGGCATATCGATACCAAAACGCATTTTTAGGACTTTGGCTTCACGTTCAGTCAGGTTTTCCAGAACTTCACGTGTCGCTTCTTTCAGGCCTTCAGACGTTGCCGCATCAATTGGTGAAGTGATGTTGCTGTCTTCAATGAAGTCACCCAGATGTGAATCTTCATCATCACCGATCGGTGTTTCCATCGAAATTGGTTCTTTGGCGATTTTCAGTACTTTACGTACTTTAACTTCGTCCATTTCCAGACGTTCGCCCAGTTCTTCAGGCGTCGGTTCACGACCCATTTCCTGTAGAAGCTGACGAGATACACGGTTGATCTTGTTGATCGTTTCAATCATGTGTACCGGAATACGAATGGTACGTGCCTGATCCGCGATCGAACGGGTAATCGCCTGACGAATCCACCAGGTCGCATAAGTCGAGAATTTATAACCACGACGGTATTCAAACTTGTCTACGGCTTTCATCAGACCGATGTTACCTTCCTGAATCAGATCCAGGAATTGCAAGCCACGGTTGGTATATTTCTTCGCAATCGAAATGACCAGACGCAAGTTCGCTTCAACCATTTCTTTCTTGGCACGACGTGCTTTGGCTTCACCGACGGCCATACGTTTGGCAATGTCTTTAATGCCTTTTACATCAAGGCCAAGCTCTTTCTCGATATCGGCAATTTTTTGCTGGAAGGCCAATACGTCTGGACGTACTTTTTCCAGATAAGCTTTCTGGTCTGCAGGTGTTTTTGCGATCTGCTCATCTAACCAGGCTGGATTCGATTCTTGGCCCGGGAAGCTGGTACGGAACTGGGTACGATCCATACGGCCACGACGTACTGCATAGCGCATCACTTCACGTTCTGCACCACGAATCTGGTCATGGGTACCACGAATCATTTCAGAAATGATATCGAATAGACGCGGGGTAAATTTGAACATCATGAATACAGTTGCAAGTGCCTGAAGAGCTTCTTCAGCCTGTTTGCTGTCACGACCATGTTTTTCAATGGTTGCTTTGGTATTCAGCCACGCATTTTCCAGTTCAGTGAAACGCGCTTTAGCAATTTCAGGATCTGGACCAGAATCTGCTTCTGATTCATCATCAGAATCTGCTTCTTCTTCCTCTTCATCATCGTCCAGTTTTACGTCTTTGGTCGATTTTTTCGAGTCAGTCTCATCTTCAGCAAGAACCGCTTCTTCTTCTAGAACTTCAGGAATTTCTTCATCTGATTCAGGATCTAAATAACCTGATAAAAGGTCAGCAAGACGGCGTTCGCCCGCTTCATAATCTTTGTATTCTTGCAGTACCACTTCTACCGCATTCGGCCAGTAAGCAATCGAGTGCAAAACATCACGAATACCTTCTTCGATGCGTTTTGCGATGCTGATTTCGCCTTCACGAGTCAGAAGTTCTACTGTACCCATCTCACGCATATACATACGTACAGGGTCAGTGGTACGACCTGGCTCGTTTTCTACCGATGCAAGTACGGCTGCAGCTTCTTCTTCTGCAACTTCATCCGCCGCTTCTGCAGTATCTTCGAACATCGTATCATCAGATTCAGGCGCGCGATCATGTACCGGAATACCGACATCATTCAGCATCTGAATGATGTCTTCAATCTGCTCGCTTTCTGTGATGGAGTCCGGCAGATGATCGTTAACCTCAGCGAAGGTTAAATAACCTTGTTCTTTGCCTCGGCTAATCAGAGCCGCTACTTGAGAAGTAGGGGAAGTCATATCGCTCATCTTTTGCTTACTCTTCGTTGAATCTGTGGCAGTAAAAAACCGTACAATGCTGCACGATTTAAGCTCGTTAAATTTAGTGAATAGCCTACATATTTCATCAGGGAATTCAGCATGAAAGCTGTCTGATAAAATATTTAAAATGAAATTCAGTAATTTAAGATGGGGGTGAATTTGTTGTTTTCAAGTTCATCCCATGCGTGTCTGTTTATGACTCAAAAAAGGAGAATCAAAAAACATAAGCACGCAGGGTGGATTATATCATGGCACACAATTGAGACAGAAAAAACCCCTAATTACAAATTAAAAATACGAAAATCCAAATAAAACTTGACTTGTTATTTTAGGCACGATAAATAGCGCTTAAATCCTTTTACATTTTTCACTCATGAGGAAGTTTTAGTGTCTTCTACAGATTTTGAACTAGATGATAACTTCGGTGAAGATGATGTTAATTTCGATGAGGCTTCTAGCAAGCTCAGTGCTAAAGAGTCGTTGGAAAAACGTCGTCTGATCGATGATCTACTGACCCAACGTCGTTTAGAGCGCGAACTCAAAGATTTTGACTATGACTTCGACGATGACGACGATTTTGATGACGAAGATTAACGAATTCGGATTTAGCATAGTCTGAATAAATGCTATGCTAAACCTTTCGGTTTTCTAAGTTTGGATGTTAGATGAGTGCTTTAGATTTAGACCTGTTGAGTGAATATCTAGATGGTGACCAAAATGAACATGGTCTAGATTTCGCGGCAACCCATGGTTTCTTATGTGCTATTGCAGTAGGCCCAAAATTCGACAAATGGTTAGACGAACTTTTTGATAGTAATCAAAAGAAAGTGCCTGCAGAAATCATCACTCAGGTGCAAGCATGGTTAGAGTCTATTCGTCAAAGCTTAGCCAATGAAGAAGGGATTACGTTCCCGTTTGAAATTGAAGAAGCAGACACTGAATCAAGCCTGGGTGACTGGAGTGTGGGCTTTGTAGATGCCATGTTCCTGAACGAAGACGCTTGGTTTACTGAAGAATTTGAAGAGCAACTGGTGGATTTAACTCTGCCAATCATGGTCTTTAGTGGCATTGATGATGAAGATCCACAAATGGAAACTTTCCGTCGCAATGGCCAGTTAATGGATGAACTTGCAGAAGAAATTCCAGAAAACTTAAATGAATTGTATCTGATGTATCACACTCCAGAATAATTCATAAAAAAAGCACCGCAGGGTGCTTTTTTTAGCTTTGGCCTTTTTGCATCTTTGAGATCTACTCGACCCTATTTTCTTTCCAAGCCTGTACGCTTCGCCAGACTATAGCGTGCATAAGCATTGTAGGCGATATGAAACAGCAAGGCATGTAAGGCAATGCTTGCAGCCACCAGGAATGAATTTGTTCCTCTTCCTGTATAGGTGATGGTTCTATAAATCTCATCTGTCTGCGGGTTCATCAAGATGACCACAACTAAAAAGATAAACCCGAATGTCATGGCAATAATAGTGGAGCCCCAGACCAGTTTGCTTTTCTCTTGCTAAGTCGGCAAACGAAGTTCTTTCTTAACAAAGTATCGGGCACTGAGAAAGGCAGAAGCAATCAGGGCAGGAATCAGCAGAATGGCGCCCAGATTGAATACATAGATGAATATGCCTACCAATAGAACCAAGGTCAGATAAACGGTGGCAAAATATTTAAGATAATGCGACATCGTTTTAATCTCCTTAAGGGATCTTCCTCAGGATGGACGATTTTTACGCTGCTGTCTACGGTAGAAAATCCAGATAATAATTACCGCAACAATGGCAATAATCACATAACTGACTTTACTGAAAATTTGCTGCATCAACTGCTGGTTTTCGCCAAAATAAAATCCGACACAGGCCAAAAATGTAGTCCAGATGATGGTTCCAAGTGCGCTATAGAACATAAATTTCCAGAAGGGCATATGACTCATGCCGGCAGGAATGCTGATCAGCGAGCGGACGGCAGGAATCATGCGGCCAAAAAACACAATCCGGTGACCATAATGCTCAAACCAACTGAGTGATTTTTTCACATCCTCTGATTTAATAAATAAATATTTGCCATAACGATCGACAAATTTAAAAATAGAATCATGGTTAAATTTATAGCCAATCCAGTATAGCAAGGCGGCTGCTAGTAGAGAGCCGATACAGCCGGACATGATGACCCCGAAGAGTATTAACTCGCCCTGAGAGGCGGAATAGCCCGCGGAAGGCATAATAATTTCGGAAGGGATTGGCGGGAAGACATTATCCAGGAACATGAGCAGGGCAATGCCCCAGTAGCCCAGTTGCTCCATGACGGAAATAATCCATTCGGTCAGATTCATATGATTGGCAAAATAAAAAATACTGCCTGTATCCTAAGCAGTATTTTTTGTGCGGTAAAGTCTTGGAATATAAATGATCAGACAGAATCAGCTATGTGTCAGGGTATAAATATAAACTTTACGTAAGAAATAGGCCAAGCAGATCGGCAAAATACTCAACAGGATAAAATGCATGATGCTGGTATTGATATGGTAACCAATGAACAGCGCCAAGATTGCGCCAATAATGGTTCCCAAGATAACTACGAACAGATGTGACTGCTGTTCAAGCTCTTCAGAAATTTGATGAAGTCGTTGCAGCTTTATATTTTCTTTTGGTTGAAATTGAACCAGATTGTCTGAATCTCGAGCAAGTGAGCCTGCCATTTTATATTCCTTTTCAAGTAAAAATTTCAGTTAATAATGAAAGACTTAGCTTGTAAATCACCGTATCATTAGACTAACAATCTTGTTTGGAAAAAAATGAGGTTCTTGGTAAGGAATTGGTAAGAGTTTTATTACTGTTGTAATTTTTATGTAAACAAAAAACCCTCCGAAGAGGGTTTTTATATATTTCATTACAAAAGGCCAAATTAGAGGCGTTTGCGTTTTGCTGCTAAAATTTGTGATTGACGCATACGGAAACCTTCTTTTTGTTTCTCCGAGGTTTTGTCAATACAGTACACACAAGAGACACCATGTTCATAACTTGGGAGGGCAACTTCTTCTGGAAGTAAAGGCCAGCCACACGCATGACACTTGGTGTTTTGGCCTTCTTCAACACCGTGCGTTACGGCAGTACGACCATCAAACACGAAGCATTCACCTTCCCACATGCTTTCTTCAGCCGGGGTTTCTTCCAGGTATTTCAAAATACCGCCTTTCAGGTGATAAACTTCAGTGAAGCCTTCTTGAAGAAGTAAAGAGGTTGATTTTTCACAACGAATACCACCTGTACAGAACATCGCAATCTTCTTGTCTTTGTGCTGTTCCAGATTATTTTTCACGTATTCAGGGAATTCGCGGAAGCTTTCAGTTTTCGGGTCAATTGCGCCTTTGAAAGTGCCGGCTTTGTATTCGTAATCGTTACGTGTATCGACCAGAATCACGTCATCACGTGCAATCAGTTCGTTCCATTCTTTTGGATCAAGATAGTGACCGACTAAATCACGCGGTTTTACTTCCACGCCTAAAGTCACGATTTCTTTTTTTAATTTAATTTTCATCTTACGGAATGGCTTTTCAGAACTGTCAGATTCTTTGTATTCCATTTCGTTAAAACCTTCATTTAGAAGGAACTGGTGAATTTGATCAATCGATGCACGGTCGCCTGCAACCGTACCGTTAATGCCTTCACCTGCCACAATTAGAGTACCGCAAAGGTTGATGGATTTTACCAGGTCCAAAAGACGTTGCTGAAGATCGGCAGGATCTTGAACTTCTTTGAATTGATAAAGTGCGGCAACAACCCAACCAGTCGTCGCTTGCTGTTCTACAGGTGCAAGCTGTTCTACAGTAGCGTTCATGGAATACTCCAACGTAGCATGATAATTTGAAAGGCGCATATTTTAGCTTGATTCGAGTGAATAAGCGAGTAAAACGCAAGTCTTTTAACAGGCTTCAATTCATGGGGGAGAGCGTGTATAGTCATGCCCGACCCAGGATTTTGTGCAGTGATGCAGATACTGAAATTTGCAGTATCGTTGGAGTGTGTTTTGAGTTCAGATCGTCGTATTGCGTCTTTAACCCCATGTGCAGGGCGTTGCTCGACCGTATTTGGTGATGCGGTATGTCGTGGTTGTCGCCGTTTTAATCATGAAGTGATTCACTGGAATACGTATAGTGCTGAGCAGCATCGAGCTGTGTGGCAGCGACTGGATGCACAGCTGGATCAGATTCTGGTGCCATTGTTACCGCATGCCGATCTTGTCAAAGTGCAGGCCTTTGTGCTGTCGAAACGGGTGCGCTTGCGTGATGATGCTTCTAAAGGGCGCAAGCTGTATCATGCTTTAAAGCTCTGTGAAAAAAATCGGCATTTTACCGACGATAGTGGTTTAGGCATCCATTATAAGCAGGTGCGTCCGCTCTGGGACGAGTTTGAGCGCCGGATCTTGGCCTTGGCTACCGCCAGTTATGATCTGGCTTTTCTGCGGGCAGATGGCATCAGTCAGCATCTGATTCATATACAAGAGGAGGACTAAGTCCTCTTTTTTATACACAAAAACAACAATAGCTGAGGGAATAGCATGAATATTAGTGAATATTTCTTATATTGTCTGGCTGTTGTGGTGATGATCGCTACACCTGGCCCAGTGATGTTGCTGGTGGCCAGTGCCGGTTTAAAAGGTGGTTATGCGGCGGCTTTAAGAACCATTTTTGGTACCAATTTCGCCTCTCTGGTGTTAATTGCCTTATCGGTATTGAGTCTAAAAGGTTTGTTGGTCATTAATGCGCAATGGCTGGATGCGATCAAGCTGCTGGGCTGTTTATATATTGGCTATCTGGGCTGGCAGATTTTCCGTGAAGTTATTTTTAAGCAGCAGGAGCAAGCTCAGGAGAATCTAGTTCCTGTGCATGGTGGTTTTCGACAAGGTTTTTTGGTTGGTATTTCTAATCCGAAGGACATTATTTTCTTTGCGGCTTTTTTCCCGCAGTTTATCGGGATTACTCCTGATCTTGATTTAAGTTTAATTATTTTGACTTTGAGCTGGATTCTCCTGGATTTTCTGACTTTGTCTGTGGTGTATTTGGGTTTCAACCACTTATCCCATTCTCGACTCTATCCACATTTGCTGGCATTGTGCGGCATGATTCTGCTCATGATTGCAGGGTACGGAATTTATCAAATCCTGATTTAAAAATGTACAGCATACTTGGACTGTTCCTGCCTGGCATATCCTGCAAAAATCATGCTAAGGTGAAATCAAATAAAAATTGAACAGATTAGCATGTCCAGAACAGTACCATCGCCAGATCGTCCATTTTCCCCGCTGTTATTTATTCAACCTGCTGTGATTCAAATTCTTCAAATCATTGGGCTGGCGCTGATCGCTGTCAGTATCGTGTATCTGCTGGCAGCAAACTGGTGGATGTTGCCCAAATTTGTCCAGCTGTTTATTCCTCAAATTTTATTGCTGGGTTCAGCATTGCTGAGTGTGCGTTTCACTGCGCGGGAAAAGTTAAGACAAAGTCTGGATACTGTATCGGGTCTAATGCTGGGCTTAAGTCTGGCCGTGATTGGACAGATTTATCAGACTGGTGCTGACAGTTATCAGTTATTTCTGCTTTGGGCTTTGCTGTTGCTGCCTTGGCTGTATCGGCCGAATATTGGGATCTTTGCATTATTTTGTGTAGTCAGCCAACTAGCACTCTATTTTTATTTTAAACAAAGCTTTTGGCTGGTGCGTGCTGAAACTCTTTATCTGCTCAGTCTGAATCTTTTGACTGGGCTAAGTATGATCTATGCCTTACGTTATTATCCGGTTTTGCGCTATCTGTTTATCGCCGTCGTGGTGCTCATTTCGGTAGTTAGTATGTTCCGGTTTGTCGACTCGGATTCGATCTGGTATTTGGCTTCGGTGCTGGTTCTGCCTATTTTATTCAGTGCTTATTTCTATACCCGAAAGCAACAGCTTGAAACCAGCTTACTGGTTGCTGGCCTGGCACTGAGTTTTAGTATTCTGATTTTTGATCTCACTGAGCAATATTTACAGGATTCAGCCGCCGGCTTATTGGTATTGGCTTTGTTGATATTCAGTTGGTTTGCAGCTATTACAGGTTTGCTGATCAAGCTGTTGCCCAAGAGCCGGTTTTCGGTCATTCCATTGGTCTTGGGCGCATGGATTGCTGGTGTGATCTTGGCCATGCTGTTGCTGACCTATTGGGGAAATTTTTCGATTCTGATGGGAGTCATTTTTATCGCAGTCGCCTGGTGGTTGATTCGTAGCAAGCCCTCAGTTTTTCTGCGGCAATTGGCTTATTGTTTGTGGGTGTGCGGTCAGGCCGCGGTATTGATTCATACCCAATTACTCACAGAGAGCCTATTACTGATTTGGCTGATACAAGTCGGCATTACGCTGTTGACTATCATGAGTCGTATGCATTGGCTGGTGGTGCTGTTGCAGTTGTTACTTGCACATATACTGGGAATTGCAGTTCTGGCCGAGCAACATGCATTTTTTCAGGATCAGCGCCTGCTGACGTGGATCAGGCTGCTGAATTACAGCATTCTGACTGTGGCTTTGATTACTGCGAGATACTGGCTCGCTTCAGCTTATGCCAAAAGCGTGAATTTATGGATGATCAGTGTCTTGGCGGCAACAGCCATTTTTCAATGCCTGCTGCAATTTGGTGTGGCTCAGCAATTGCAGCCTCGCGGTATGGATGAAGCAATTGTTTTCTATATTTTGCCAGCGATATGGCTGCTGAGTTTTGTCGGGATTCATCTGAAGCAATTTTCATGGATTCAACTCTGGCTCATTCCAGCAGTGGGAATTCTGCTAATTGTATTGGGTTACTTTGAAATTTTTATCATTCTGGTGTTTATGGCTTGGGCAATGGTGAATCAACAACGATTGATGCAAGCCTTGAGCATTTTGCTGCTGATCTTCTGGTTATGGCTACTGTATTACAATCTGGGACTGAGTTTTTTATTTAAAAGTGTCAGTATTTTTGCCTCAGGTGTGCTGGTGTTGCTTCTGGCTTATGTGTTGAGTTCACTGAAGTTTCAGCTGAAAGCAGGAGTAACCTCATGATGAAAAAGTTTATGGCGCTGCATCTGAGTATTTTTAGTATTGCCTTATTTAAGGGATTGATCATTCAGCATGAATGGCATCTGGCCAAAAGTGAGAGTATCTTTGTCGAGTTGGCACCTGTCGATCCGCGTTCGATCCTGCAAGGGGATTATATGGCCTTGAACTATGATCTGAATTTTAGCGCAGTGGCAGCGGAGAATGGTTCCGAACAGCCTGTTTCTGACATCAGGACTGAAGATTTTAAAAATCAATCCAATGTGATGAGCTATGTGCAGCTGGATCAACAGCGCAGAGTTATTAAAACCAGTTTTGATCGAAGTGCACTCAATCAATCGGAACGTGTAGCCCGATTAATGCTGAAAAACCCACGCAATACTTTTGAGGCTTTGTATCCTGCTGCTAACAGTTTCATGTTCGCCGAGGGTCTGGAGCCTTGTTATCGTAACGCCAAATTTGCAGAGCTGAAAGTGAAGGGAAATGGCAAGGCCTTGTTAGTTGATTTGCTGGATCAACAATTAAAACCTTTAAACTGTGAAAGCTCTAAAAGTTGGCGAGAGGGCAGTTAAACAGGGCAATATTCCAGTATTAAAAAAGCCCGCAATGTGCGAGCTTTTGGGTATCTGGTCTGATCAGCTTATGCGACTTGTACCGGAATACAGTTGGCGGTGTGGCTGACTGTATTATTTGGGTTAGCATAAACCAAGCGAGGCTGATGGGCATTCGCTTCAGCTTCAGTGAAATCGCCAAAGGTTGCAATAATCACGATATCGCCTACATCGGCTTGATGCGCAGCGCCACCATTGACTGAAATGATGCCTGAATTGTCTTCGCCACGAATTGCATAAGTTGCAAAACGTTTACCATTGGTCACGTTCCACACATGAATTTCTTCGTATTCACGAATGCCAGCCAAATCCATCAAAACGCCATCAATTGCACATGAACCTTCATAGTGTAGTTCTGCATGTGTAACGTGAGCGCGGTGAATTTTGCATTTTAATAAACGAGATAGCATGGCTAGCGTCCCCTGAGTTGACCTAAGAGTTTGATCATTTGGTTAAATCAATCTTGCTTGC
The DNA here is from genome assembly GCF_000369685.1 of Acinetobacter sp. CIP 102136. GTDB lineage: Bacteria > Pseudomonadota > Gammaproteobacteria > Pseudomonadales > Moraxellaceae > Acinetobacter > Acinetobacter fasciculus. Next base: position 1,675,644 of record NZ_KB850142.1, on the reverse strand, counting down.
TGTATGGTGAACAATCGAGCAAACGCATTTTGCGCTTAAATAAACTTTCTGGCAAGCGGAATTGTCCAGCAATTTTTGAATGTTTAGTTCGGCTTATATGCGTTGATTTGATTCATGGCTTGCTGTACTTCACCGTTCACCAGCATTTTTGTGCGGGCGAGCGCATGGGAAATTGCATCATCCATTAAATTCTGTTCGCTGCTAGGTGCTTTACTGAGCACATGACCGGAAACACGGTCTTTGGCACCAGGATGACCAATTCCAATACGCAGGCGATGGAAGTTTGAACCAATATGCGGCACGATATCGCGTAGACCATTATGACCACCGTGACCACCGCCAGTTTTCAGGCGAATGACACCGGGATTCATGTCCAGTTCATCATGGGCAATCAGGATCGATTCAGGTGCGATATTGTAAAATTTGGCGAAAGGAACAACACTTTTGCCGGAAAGGTTCATAAAGGTTGTCGGTAGAAGAAGACGGACGTCTTGACCTTCGATATTGCCACGACCGCTAAATCCGTTGAATTTCGGGTCTTTTTTGAGGGTAATGCCATATTGGTCTGCAAGGCGTTCTACGAACCAGAAGCCTGCATTATGGCGGGTTTGGGCATACTCAGAACCTGGGTTACCCAAACCAACAATCAGTGAAATATTTGACACTAATTACACCATTAACACTTATGCGCGTTTGAAGTCAGCGTGCATTGGTGTGTTTTTAGCTGGGTGACGTTGTAACGCTTGGATTTTCACGCTTTCAACTTTACCGTCTACATCAATTTCGATAACTTCTTCAAAGAATGAATTGTTTTCTAAGAATTTAACAAGCTGACGAAGCTCAACAGTAATTGCTACAGGAGCAGCTTCACCACCGTAGATGATTGCAGGAACTTTAGCTTGAAGACGAAGGCGGCGGCTCGCACCTTTCCCTTGAACTGCTTCTTCACGTGCTGCTGCGTTTAATACGAAGTTTGCCATGATAGACATCCTATTTAAGTTAAATGAACCAGACTTGCGACCAGTCTGGTGAGTAAAAGCCCTACCAAATGGCAGGGCTTTGAAAATTCAGCGCTCTATTATAGATAAGAATCGAACATTGCGCTAATAGATTCTTCGTTGTTAATACGACGAATCGTTTCGGCAACCATACTGGCTACTGAAACCTGGCGAATCTTGCCCAGTGCTAAAGCTTCATCAGAAAGAGGAATGGTATCAGTCACAACCAGTTCATCAATCACAGAATTCTTTAAGTTTTCAATCGCTTTACCAGAAAGTACTGGATGCGTTGCATACGCAACAACCTTGCGAGCACCGAAAGTTTTCAATGCATCAGCAGCTTTGCATAGCGTACCAGCAGTATCTACCATGTCATCAACAATGACACAATCACGATCTTTTACATCGCCAATCAAATGCATCACTTGTGATTCATTCGCTTTTTGACGACGCTTATCGATGATTGCAAGATCGATATCGCCCATTTGTTTCGCAACAGCACGTGCACGCACGACACCACCTACGTCAGGTGAAACCACCATCAGATTGTGATGCGATTGTTGACGCAAGTCAGCAAGTAGCGCTGGTGTACCGTAGATGTTGTCTACAGGGATATCGAAGAAGCCTTGGATCTGGTCAGCGTGCAAGTCGATCATTACAACACGGTCAACGCCTACAGTAGTGAGCATGTCTGCTACAACTTTTGCAGTAATTGGAACACGTGCTGAACGTGGACGACGGTCTTGACGAGCATAACCAAAATAAGGAATCACGGCAGTAATACGACCCGCACTTGCACGACGCAAAGCATCAGCCATCACCAAGATTTCCATTAGGTTATCATTAGTTGGGGCACAAGTAGGTTGTACGATAAATACGTCTTTACCACGAACGTTCTCAGTAATCTCGACAGCAATTTCACCGTCAGAGAACTGACCTACAGAGGCAGCGCCTAGAGGAATATGTAAGTGACTTACGACTTTTTGAGCGAATTGTGGATGCGCAGATCCACTAAAAACGACAAGATTGGGCATGAAGCACCCTTGGCGGTTGGGATATATGGGAATAGATGGCAGGGGTAGCTGGATTCGAACCAACGGATGCCGAGATCAAAACCCGGTGCCTTACCACTTGGCGATACCCCTAATGCGGCAGAACTTTAATATTTTTGCGGTAAAGTGTCAAGGTAAATTAACAGTCTTACAGCAAATGAGTGTTCTGTCTTTTTTCGAGAAAATGGCAGGGGCGGCTGGATTCGAACCAACGGATGCCGAGATCAAAACCCGGTGCCTTACCACTTGGCGACGCCCCTAATTTGATGACTGTAAGATGGCAGGGGTAGCTGGATTCGAACCAACGGATGCCGAGATCAAAACCCGGTGCCTTACCACTTGGCGATACCCCTAATACAGTACATCTACAGGTGAAAAATGGCAGGGGTAGCTGGATTCGAACCAACGGATGCCGAGATCAAAACCCGGTGCCTTACCACTTGGCGATACCCCTATCTACACTTTAAACTGAACTAAAGGTGATTCTTGTAAACTGTTGACCAGGTAAGCTTTACATGGTGCATTTGCAAGAATATCTTCAATATTCAGATTTTCAGTGACTTCAATAAACACACAAGCACCTGTACCTGTAAGCTTTGCTTTTCCGAACTGGTCGAGATATTGCATTGCTTCATCGACTTCAGGATATAAGCTTCTTGCCAGTGGCTCAAAGTTATTTCCAAAATCAGATGGCGTTTCCTGATAGGCGCAAAATTTAGTGCTCTTCGTGTCTCTTGTCAATGCTTTTTGCGAAAAAAGCAGTTGAGTGCTGATAAAACAATCAGGTTTTAACACAATGAATTTTTTTTGATCTAAGTCTATGAATGTTAAGTGTTCGCCAATACCTTCAGCCCAGGCATTTTTGCCATGCACAAATATTGGCACATCTGCGCCCAGCTTGACCCCGAGATCTGCCAGTTGTTCAACATTTAAACCGCACTGCCAGAGCTGGTTCAGCACAATCAGGGTCGTCGCAGCATTGGAAGAGCCGCCACCGAGACCTGCACCCATCGGGATATTTTTTTCCAGACGAATTTTTAGTTCGCAAGGCGTTTTGGCATAGGGCTTCAACAACTGTATCGCCCGATAGATTAAGTTCTGTTGCAGATCGACTGAGGCCAGACCTTCTATCTGAATCGCATCATTAGCGCTTTGTTCAAACTCCAGCCAGTCATACAGGTCAATCAGCTGAAAAATACTTTGCAGTTCATGATAGCCATTTTCACGGCGACCGGTGATATGTAAAAACAAATTCAGTTTAGCAGGTGAGGGAACACGAATCATCATGGGCTGGAATCAGGTCAATTAACGGTTTTCAATGATCATTGTAATACGGTTTTCCGCGCCATTTCCAAGTGACTGCTTTAAAATCAAACGGTTTGGCATTTTGGCCTGCGCATTATAATTGAGATCGACTGTCCAGCCCTGTTCGATAATCTGGTTAATCCGCTGTGTATCGTCTTTTTGTAATTTGGCAGTCGTGGTGGCAGGGCGGGCTTGTACCCAATCGACTAAATAACTGATTGGCGCTTGCCAGCCGGTTGCGCGTTGCAGTAATTCCTCGGCAGTTGCGGCCTGAATCAGACCTGTTTTGGCACTGTTTAAGGTCACTTGTCCCGGTGTGCCAGAAATCTGGGTTTTACCGACGCCTAAGATACCGCTGAGCTCAATATCGAATTCTTCCTGCTGTTGTACCCAGGTAAAGAATGCGCTGCCAGTCTGTTGAGGGGTACGAACGCCAATTTTACCTTGCAGCTGAAATTGATTCTCTGCCTGTACAGACGGGGTGGCAGGCGCTTGAGGCTTGATCATCTGCTGACAGCCAGTTAAAAATAAAGCAGTGGCTGCAAAGGCACAGCAGCCCAATTGGCTCAAATTGCGCATAAATTAATTAACTCGTTTTGGTTTGTGGTGCTAACAATAGCGAATTAAGTTGTTTCAATTCTGGGTCATTTGGATGGTTTTGTTGTAATTGTTGTAACACTTGGTGGAATTGTTGTAGATCACCTTTCATGTACAAGGAACGGGCATAACGCACGCCAATCTTCACATTCGGATTCAATTGATAGGCTTTGTATAACACATCCGCAGCTGTGGTGAAGTCATTCTGTAAATAACAGATATAACCATAGGTATCCAGAATCGATGCCTGTTCTGGTGCATATTCTAGTGCCTGTTCGACATAGCGGCGTGCTTCTTCGAGGCGACGGTTTTGCATCGCCAGGGTATAGGCATAGGCATTCAGATAGGTCGGACTGTTCGGTTCAATTTTAAGTAAAGTGCTGAGTAGTTCATCCAGCTTGACGCGATCCTGATGGGGATCCAGCAACAGAACTTGCGAATAGACCAGTTCAGGGTCATCCGGCAGGTTTTTGCTGGCTTCTTCCAACAGGCGAATCGCAGCTTTTTTATTCTGCATGCGCGTCAAAATATCCGCCTGAGCTAGATAGAGGAAGCTGGCATGTTGTGGATAATTCACCCTTTCCTGGGTTAAGAAACGCAGCGCATCATGCAGCTTATCCTGCTGGGCGAAAATCGAGATCATGTTGCGACGTGAGACGGTGTAAAGACTGCCATCGACCAGACGATAATAAGCTTTCGCCGTTTCATAATGCTGTTTGCGTTCTGCATTGACCGCCAGATAATAATAAGCTTCATTTTGATACTGCGCAGAATAACGCAGTTCGACCAGATATTTTTCGGCTTTCTCGTATTCTTCCAGGTCGATACTGGTTAGTCCGGCAATAAACAGGGCTTCTTCGGCAGTCGGCCATTTTTTTAGAATGTCTTGCAGTTTTTTTAGCGCCAAAGTCGCTTCGTTCAGCTTGACCAGATATTTGACTTCGGACAGACGTACATCCAGATTATTGCGGTGTTTACGGCTGGATTTTTCATACCATTGCAGTGTCGCCTGAGTATCGCCGAGTGCATTGAGCAGATTGGCCTTCATCAGGATATAGCCGGTCGCATTCGGACGTTTTTTTAAGGCGCGGTTAACTGTATTTAAAGCCTGTTCAAGCTGACCATTTTGTGCTTCCAGACCGGCCACTAGCACCAGAATAGATGGATTGTCCTTGGCTTTAGTGGTGCTTAAGGCCTGAATCAGATAAGTACGATCCTCTGTGCCTTCCGGTGAAATTCCGGCGAGAATTTCTTCCAGATCGGCACTGTCATCAATTTGCAGGATTTTTTCTAAGGTCTCAGCAGCCAGCTCATATTCATGCGCTTTAAGGGCAATATGTGATAAATAAAATAAAGCAGGGACGTCTTGTGGCTCTTGTACCACCCAGTGCGTGGAGATATCTAGTGCTGCCTGTAGGTCATCATGTTCCAGCGCGACATTCAGTGCACGCTGCTTGACTGAAGTGGAATTGCTCTTGATCGCCAGCACCGTATAGTTGTGCAAAGCAGTCGGAATGTCATGTGCAGCGATGGCAAACTCAGCCATCATACTTTGTTTTATCGCATCATAATTTTGATTTGCATGGTAAACTGCTTCCGCTGCATAAAGATGCGCAGTCGAAGCCATGCTACCCACCAGTAGGAATGTGGTAGAATATTGCTTAATTGTAGGGCCGTTGATACGGCTAATTGTTTGACGCAATTTTTTATTGATCCAAGTAATGCTTTTTATGACACCGATGTTGCACAATAGCATAAATTTAGTGAAATGATGACCTGATATGTCTTTCTTTGCATTGGGTGTCAACCATCAAACTGCCTCTGTAGAACTGCGCGAACAAGTGGCGTTTAACCCTGAAAAGTTAAGTGCCATTCTTGCCGAGCAAAGCCAACACCCTGAACTGAACGACATGGTGGTGGTGTCTACATGTAACCGGACCGAAGTTTACGCCATGTCTGACAATGCTGACATGGTGCTGAACTGGCTCGCCCAGAAAAATGGGGTGGATGTCAAACAACTGCAACATCATGTCTATCGTTATGAAAATGCTCAAGCGGTGACGCATCTGATGCGTGTTGCCAGTGGTCTGGATTCACTGATGCTAGGTGAACCACAAATTCTGGGGCAGGTCAAAACCGCACTTTCTCTGGCCAAAGACTCTCATACCGTTTCGCAAAACCTGAACCGCATTTTTGAATATGCTTTTTATGCCGCTAAACGTGTGCGTTCGGAAACGGCTGTCGGTAGTCATGCGGTCTCGATGGGCTATGCGGTAGCACAACTTGCCTTGCAAGTGTTTAGTCACCCGGACAAGCTGACCATTATGGTGGTGGCAGCTGGAGAGATGAACAGTCTGGTGGCTAAGCATCTTGCAGAAATGGGTGTGGGCAAGATCATCATCTGTAACCGTACCCGCGAACGTGCAGACATTCTGGCGCAGGAAATTGCACATCGGGTTGAGGTCGAAATTATCGACTTTGACCAGTTAGCTGCCAACTTGCATCGTGCCGATGTCATTTCCAGTTGTACCGGCAGTTTGCATCAGGTGATTCACTATCCTGATATCAAGGCAGCATTAAAGAAACGCCGTTACCAGCAGATGCTGCTGGTCGATCTGGCAGTGCCACGCGATATTGATGCCAAAGTAGAAAGCCTGGATGGGGTTTATCTATATGGGGTCGATGATCTGCAAACGGTGATTGAAGAAAATCTGGCGCAGCGCCGTCAGGCGGCGGTTGAAGCCGAGCTGATGGTGAATCAGCTGGCCACTGAACTGATGACCCAGCAAAAGGTCAAACAGGCCGGGGCGACCATTCATGCCTACCGTGACCACGGGGAAACATTACGTCAGGAAGAATTGTCACTGGCAATGCAGCGAATTGCCAAGGGCGAAAAGGCAGACATTGTACTGGCCGAGTTTTCGCATCGCTTAACTCAAAAACTGTTGCATCCAACCTCTATTGTGCTGCGTGAGGCGGCCAAAGCAGAAGATCCTGCCTATTTTGAGCTGTTGCAGGAAGAACTGGGCAATGTAGTCGCGAAACGTCGTAAATCCAGGCATTCGTTTTAATCAGCATGATGAGAAGCTTGGTTCTTTGCTGATTTGTACTTCAACATAAAACCCAGCCTGATTATTTGAGAAAATTATAAATAATAATGTGAGCTAGCAGTGACTTCATTGGATTCAAAAGAATCAATAATTTGAAAAATTAATCTTCTAACAGGGTCATTGAGCGTTTGCGGTCAATCTCATAAATCTGCATTTTCAGGTTTTTCATTTCTGCAATACTGTTAAATTTCTTGGATTTAATCTTGTTTTTTAAACACTGATATTGCAGCTTGGTTGAAAAATCAGCCGCGAGCTTATCGGCCTGTTCCGGCGATGAGGTGTAATCGCTGACATTGGCATGCTGCAGAATATGCTGCAGTTCATGATGATGGGCTGCGCAGGCACCGAGCACATAATAGATCGACAGTTCAGGATCATCCGGCAAGTCATCAAAAATCACATTCAGAATATTCAAAATCTTAAACAGCAACTGATCTTCCGCTACTAGCGCGCGCAGTGGTTCAAAATGAATATACAGATAAGGATGATTCATCAAGATCGCAATCACATATTCTTCAGCATCAATTTTGGTACTAAAGCTTAAAGATGCATCTGTATTGACCTTAGGTTGCCATTTACGATTAAAGCCCAGTTTTTCACGGAAAAATTGCTGCAGCAGATAACGGAAGGAGCCGTGTTTGGGCAGTAATTCGGTCAGATTTTTTAGTTCACCCATAACCTGACTCTTGCCTTCTGGGGTGGTGATATCCTGATTTTGGGTCAGATGGGCAAACACGAAGTCCGACATCAACGGTGCCTGATCCAGCAAGCGTCTGAAGTTTTCTATCCCTTCACGGCGGATCAATGAATCTGGGTCATGGTCAGCGGGCAAAACAAAGAACTTCAGCTCTCGGCCATCATTCAGCAGGGGCAGGGCAATGTCTAAGGTACGGCGCGCTGCTTTTTGACCGGCAGCATCCCCATCAAAGGCAATGGTCAGCCGGTTGCTCTGCTTGAACAGAATATTCAGGTGGTCGGTATTACTCGCTGTACCTAAAGTTGCTACTGCGCCATGAATGCCATATTGCTGAAGCGCAATCACATCCATATAGCCTTCGACCATCAGCCATTCTTGGGCTTTCTGTTTGCGGCCCTCATAGAGGCCATACAGCAACTGGTTTTTATGGAAGACCTCAGAATCTGGCGAGTTAATATATTTAGGCTTAATCTCGTCATTCAGGGCACGGCCGCCAAAACCAACTACACGACCCTTGGTATCACGGATCGGGAAAATCACCCGTTCACGCAGCAGATCAAAATCACGGCCACTGTCGCTGGTACGAATCAGACCTAAAAGTTTTAAGCCTTCAATATCCTGAGGAAAGGCTTTTTCCAGATGTTGCCAGTCTTCGGGCGCATAGCCTAAGCGCCAATAGGCAATGGTTTCTGCAGTCAGACCACGCTGTTTAAAGTATTGCTGGGCACTCGGGCTGTTGGGTAACTGGCGTTCATAGAACTGTGCAATATTTTCCAGCAGGTCGTAGAGATTACCGTCTTGCTGAACTTCTGCCATGGGCAGGTGTTCAAAAGAAGCAAAAGGGTCACCATAAAAATCCTGTTCGACTGCCTGAAACTCTGCAAATGGGTCAAAACTCGCCGTAGATGCAGCACTATTATTTTCTGTTACTGCATTATTTTGTTGCGGCTGAGCTTGTGGTGCCGCTTGAGCAGGCGCAATTTTGAGCTTGGCTGCTTCACGTTTATATTTTAATTTATTGGAATCGGTGTTGTCTTTAGGCAGTTCGATACCGGTCTGACTGGACAGGTCTTTCATCACTTCGACGAAATTACGGCTGCCAATATCCATTAAAAAACGGATGGCATTACCGTTGGCCTGACAGCCAAAACAGTGAAAATACTGTTTGTCACGATAGACGTGGAAAGATGGTGATTTTTCCTGATGAAAAGGGCAGCAGCCTGAATAGGTACGGCCTGTTTTTTTCAGTTTTACGAATTGACCAATCACATCGACAATATCGGTGCGATCGAGAATCTGATCAATCGTATGTTGAGGAATGGCCATGGTCTGCTGAGCTTCTCGTGCTGGTATCTAAGGTCTAAATCACTGAAAAAATGAAAATAGTCTGGCTGAACATTGAATATTTCAAGTTCCTTTGTATACCTTTTGCACGTTTTGTTCAAGCCTTGGCCAGACAACGCAAAAGGGCAAGTATAATACCTTGCCCTTGAGGAAAATGCACCTGTAAAGCGCTGTCTTATTTGCTGATACTGCCGGACTTATTTAGCTTTATTCAGCCGTTTTAGGACGATCCAGCAAACCAAATGAAATGCGATTGGTGATGCTGCGCTTTTCAGTTTCTGGCGTATCCGATTGTGCATCGGTGTCGGTTACAGTTTTGGCTTCTTTACCAAAAATACCCAGTGTCGCGCGGTTAAAGAAACTGCTTTCGCTCCGCGCTGCACGCAGATTCACCGTACCATCTGATTTCACCAGATTCGGATAATTCAGCTTTAAAACATCCACATATTGCTGAGAAGTCGCTTTATCACCTAGCTGATCATAGCCATAAGCAACTGTTGCGAGTGCTTCCGGAATCTGCGCAGTTTGAGGATAATGCTCAATCACCCACAAGCCACGTTCAACTGCTGCCAGATACGCCTTACGCTTGATGTTAAAACGTGCTGCATTCATTTCATGCTCAGCCAGTTCCTGACCGATAAACTGCATACGCTGTGCGGCATCGACTGCATAGGTACTCGACGGATAGCGGCGAATGAAATCAACAAAATTCTGGTAAGCTACTTTCAGGTAGCTGACATCACGATGCGATTGTTTCAGTGAGGTATAACGCAGCAGGCCGTTATAGTTCTGTTCCATATTGGCGACACCGCGTACATAGTAAGCATAATCGACATTTGGATGTTGCGGGTTCAGACGGATAAAACGCTCTGCCAGTACAACCGCACCTTCATAATCTTTTTGCTGGAATTTTACATACAACAGTTCAAGCTGCGCCTGAGGGGCATACTGACTGGTCGGGAAATAAGTTTCCAGCGCTTCTAACTGTTTTGCTGCATCGGTATATTGATTACGATCTAGCGCTTTCTGTGCTTTTTGAATATAAACCTGTTCGCTAGATTCCGGACCTTTATCCACGACTTCTTTTTTTGGATTACTGCTACAGCCTACCATTGCCGATGCAATGCCTAATGTCACAGCAAGCATTGTCATTTTATAATGTGGTAGCGACATAAAAATTCCTCTGTTAATACGGGCAATGAGCTACAATTGCACTATTAAACCACTTTTGTCTGAATGAGCAAATGAGTCAAGCACAATCTTCCAATTCTAATATCCCTGATACTGATTTCAATTTACTTGAAGATTCTGAGGATGCAGATAACCATACTTCAGAAGCAACTGCAACACGTTTATCGTTGCAATTTCAACTGGATGAAACTTATATCGGGCAACGGATCGACCAGATTGCCGCAATGGTCTGGAGCGATTTTTCTCGAGAAAAATTAAAGCAATGGATTAAAGATGGCAATTTATTGGTGAATGGTCAACCGGTTAAGCCGAAATTTAAAAGTGATGGTTTTGAAACCCTGACTTTAAATGTTGAGCTTGAAGCGCAAACGCGCAGTCTGCCGGAAGATATTCCACTGGACATCATCTATGAAGATGATGACATTATGGTCATCAACAAACCAGTCGGTATGGTGGTACATCCGGGCGCTGGCAATAGTTCTGGCACCTTGGTCAATGCTTTATTGCATCACTATCCGAAATCAGCTGAACTGGCGCGTGCAGGTCTGGTACATCGTATCGATAAAGACACCAGCGGTCTGTTAGTCGTCGCCAAAAATCTGGAAGCACAATTTGCCTTAAGCAAACAGCTTGAGAAAAAATCAGTATATCGCCTGTATGACTTGGTGGTTTACGGCAATATTATTGCTGGCGGTACCATTGATGAACCAATCAAACGCCATCCGGTGGATCGTGTGAAAATGACCATACTTCCAGGTGGTAAAGACGCGGTGACGCATTACAATGTCAAAGAGCGTTTCCAGCATTTTACCCGTGTTCAAGCCCGTCTGGAAACTGGACGTACCCATCAGATCCGTGTGCATTTTAGCTATATCGGCTTTGGCTTGGTGGGCGATCAGGTGTATATGCCACGTGTCCGTATGCCTGCAGGTGCATCGCAATTATTAGATGATACTTTGCGTGGCTTCAAGCGTCAGGCTTTGCATGCTGTACAACTCGGTCTGACCCATCCGCGTACCAAAGAAGAAATGACCTTTGAAGCACCGTGGCCGGAAGACTTTGCCAATCTGGTTGAAGTGCTGCGTACCGAAAACAAAGCCTATTAATCTTTTTATTTAGCTCGCGTCAAAGCAAGGAATCGAGATGCAATTTGTACCAGGACTTCCACAAGGTGTGTATGTCGGCCAGACTCGCGTTCACCATGCGAAAGTACAGCCATCCGCACAGCCTGAGCTTGCAGGTTTTAACTTGGCCTTGCATGTGCAGGATAATGCGCTACGGGTACAACAGCATCGTATGGCTTTATTGCAGGATTTCGCTGCCTTTGGCGTAGATAAGATTACCTGGATGACCCAGACGCATAGCACCATTTGTCATAGCATTAATGAGCAGATGCCATTTACCGCACTGGTCGGAGATGGTCTGGTGACGCAGCGCAAGGTGCATGCCTTGATGATGATGACTGCAGACTGTTTACCTGTAGTAATGGGGAATGCGAAAGGTACGGAAGTTGCCAATTTGCATGCTGGTTGGCGTGGTCTGGCGGGTGGAATTGTTGAAAATACCATTGCCGCCATGCAAACTCCGCCGACTTGGGCCTGGCTCGGGGCAGCAATTAGCCAGCCTTGTTTTGAAATTGGCACTGAAGTAAAAGCGGCTTTTTGTAGTAAATATCCTGAACTGGACAGTGCATTTCAGGCCGGTGAGCAGGCAGGTAAATATTATGCCGACCTGTATGCGATTGCGCGTTATATCTTGCAGCAACATGGCATAAATACCGTATTGGGTGGGGAGCAGTGTTCTTATCGTCAAGCAGATGAGTATTTTTCTTATCGCCGTGAGCCAAAAACAGGGCGTATGGCGACATTCGTGTTTATGGCATGAAAATGTTAAACTTAACTGAATTTTTTGGCTTTTGAGCGTTATGTCCCTATCTTCCAAATCTGTTGCGATTGTTTATCACAGTCCTTATGGACACACGGCTAAAGTGGCAAATTTTATTGCCGATGGTGCACGGGAAACCGGTGTTCAGGTGCATATGATGAATGTCGAACATATAGACTGGGATGTACTAGACGCCGCCGATGCAATTATCTTTGGTTGTCCGACCTATATGGGTAGCCTGACCTCTGCCATGAAGCTGTTTATGGAGCAATCCTCTAAGCGCTGGCTGGCACGTAGCTGGCACGGAAAACTGGCAGCGGCTTTTACCAATGGTGGCGGACTTAGTGGTGACAAGCTGGCGGTCCTGCAGCAAATCAACCTGTTTGCCATGCAGCACGGGATGTTGTGGAGTGGATTGCCATTAATGCCGACAGGACGTGCCGTCACGGATCTGAACCGGATGTCGAGCTTTTTGGGTTTAATGACCCAGTCAGATAACGCACCGGTAGAAGTGACCCCACCTGAAGGCGATTTAAAAACTGCGTTCTGGTTTGGTGAATATATTGCTTTGACTCTAGCGCGTTTAAATAGCCATACTTAAAACCATAAAAAAACCTCCAAATGCGGAGGTTTTTTTATATTCAACTTTTAATCCATTATTTATGGAAAATTCGCGCTTTATCACGTTGCCAGTCACGGTCTTTTTCGGTGGCACGTTTGTCATGAAGCTGCTTACCTTTCACCAGAGCAATTTCCAGCTTGGCATGTGGACCTTTCCAGTAGCAGGCCAATGGAACGCAGGAATAACCTTTCTGATTAATTGCACCCATCAACTTTTCAATTTCACGGCGATTCAGCAACAGCTTGCGGGTACGAGTTGCTTCAGGCACCACATGGGTTGAAGCGCTTAATAAGGGCTGAACCTGTGCACCAAACAAGAACGCTTCACCATTTTTAAAGGTAATATAACTTTCTACGATGGTCATACGACCAGCACGCATTGATTTGACTTCCCAGCCTTTTAATGAAAGCCCCGCTTCAAATTTCTCTTCAATAAAATAATCGTGGCGGGCACGTTTATTCAGTGCAATGGTACCGCCATTATTTTTTTTTACTACAATAGATGCTTTCGCCATAATCTGATACTTCCAAACGTGCTGCTATTGTACCGCAACTAGAAATAAGGTGAAGTTTTTTAAATTAATGAGGATTATTCACCAAAAAAACAAGTTTTTGCTAAAATAAGATTCTACATAACAAACAGAGTACAAATGGATGTCTAAAACTCGTGTGATTTATCCGGGGACTTTTGATCCAATTACTAATGGACATATTGATTTGGTAACCCGCGCAGCGCGAATGTTTGATGAAGTCGTAGTGGCGATTGCCATCGGTCATCATAAAAATCCGGTATTTAGTCTGGAAGAGCGTGTCGCATTGGCAAAAGAGTCATTGGGTCATTTGGACAATGTTGAATTTGTAGGTTTTGATGGTTTGCTCGTCAATTTTTTCCGTGAGCAAAAGGCGACTGCTGTATTGCGTGGTTTGCGTGCAGTGTCTGATTTTGAGTACGAATTTCAGCTGGCAAATATGAACCGTCAGCTGGACTCCCACTTTGAAGCGGTATTTTTAACCCCTTCAGAGCAATATTCTTTTATTTCATCCACTTTGGTGCGTGAAATTGCTCGATTAAGAGGTGATGTAACCAAGTTTGTACCACCAAACGTGGTTGCGGCCTTCGAGCGTAAACTTCAACAAGGTTGGTAGCGTGTCTTTATATATCACCGATGAATGTATTAACTGTGATGTCTGTGAACCTGTATGCCCGAATGAGGCCATCTATATGGGTGAACTCATTTATGAGATTCATCCAGATTTATGTACAGAGTGCGTCGGACATCATGATCAACCACAGTGCCAGTTGTTCTGTCCGGTGGATTGTATTCCACTAGATCCGAATCATGTCGAAACGCAGGAACAGCTGCAAGCCAAGTATGAAAAACTGACTGCTCAAAAAACATCAAGCAATTAGTCTCGATATTTGATACTATGCCGCTCGAAGTGAGCCAGACGATCGCTGCTGTGGAGATCTCCGTGATTGAAGCAGGGGAGGAAAGTCCGGGCTTCATAGGGCAAGGTGCCAGGTAACGCCTGGGCGGTGCAAACCGACGGCAAGTGCAGCAGAGAGAAGACCGCCTTCATTATGTTTTCGAGCAATCGGAATCGGAGGTAAGGGTGAAAGGGTGCGGTAAGAGCGCACCGCATGGCTGGTAACAGTTCATGGCGAGGTAAACCCCACCGGAAGCAAGACCAAATAGGAATCCATTAGGCATGGCCCATGCTGGATTCGGGTAGGTCGCTTGAGCGCATGAGTGATTGTGCGCCTAGAGGAATGATCGTTCACGACAGAACCCGGCTTATCGGCTCACTTCAACAAATTTTGATCAAACAGCACAATATGGGGTTGACGTGATTTACAGAAAATCCCATAATGCGCGCACAGTTTAAGGCTATGTAGCTCAGTTGGTTAGAGCACCGCACTCATAATGCGGGGGTCACAAGTTCAAGTCTCGTCATAGCCACCATATTCTGAAAAAACCCACTCCGATTGAGTGGGTTTTTTTATGCCTTTAAAAATTAAAATGAATATAATGAATGAATTGTAAACGAATGAAATTTAATAAAATGACTATAGATCAAATAAATTGGCAGAAAGATAATTTTGAGAATATTCAAACAGCTTGGGAAGGTGATTTCTGGGATCGACGTCGCTTGGGTGAACAACTGACTAACTATGTTGATCGTCTACAATGTGGTGCTGTTTTAGCTTTGGATGCTCGTTGGGGTGAAGGAAAAACATGGTTTGTAAGGCATTGGGCAAAGCATTTAGATGATACGAAACATAACGTTATTTATTTGGATGCGTTTGCAAATGATTATTTAGATGATCCTTTTCTAACAATTGCAGCTGAAATTAGCCAAGCTTTTAAAGATTCTGATGAAATTGGTATTGAAGAGATTAATGATTTTAATTCAAAGACTGCCTCAGTGTTAATCTATAATTGATGAAAATATTTAACTAATTTTTCCACATCATCCGTCTGCAACTGCTCGCGCATTTTTAAAAACTGCTTTTCATCTATATCATAGATTTTTAGAGAGAGTACTTTTTCTATATCTTCTTGTGGAAAACGGTATTTAATAATTTTTGCAGGTACACCACCAACTACAGCATAAGGCGGTACGTCTTTAGCGACTACTGCACCTGTTGCCACCACAGCACCTTCACCCAGCTTTACACCTTGCATAATCATGGCACGAGAACCAATCCAGCAACCATCACCAATCACTGTATCACCAGCAGGCACAAAACTGCGTGTATCGAACGGAAACGCTGAAATCCAATCGGTACGGTGTAACTGGTTACCTCCCATCATAATTACGCATTCAGCACCAAAACAGACAAAATTGCCGATATAGAGCTGGTCAATCGGCTTATCAGGCGTAGATGGCTTGTCATGTAAATAACGCACCACACAGCGCTCAAAGCCCTGATCCCAATAGGCTGAATAATAAGAATAATTCCCTTTGATATGAATGTTGGGATTCTTCACCGTTTTTGAGATGAACTCAAATTCACACCAATGATTCACAGGAGAATTAATTAACTTTTCAGCCATAAGGAAGATACAAAAAAATAGTGAATAAGAAATTATACCTAATCGGCGTTTAAACTTGCTGAATAATCTCTAAAAGATACTCAAGCGAGTGCGAATAACGCAAATGATTAGACTGGTGTAGACGCTGTAGGAATACGGGCAATCACTTTAATCTCAAAATCAAAACCTGCCAGCCAAGTCACGCCAACAGCTGTCCAATTAGGATAAGGCTTTTGCTTAAACACTTGTTGTTTAACTTTTATAATGCTTTCAAATTGCTGCTCTGGGTCAGTGTGAAATGTGGTGACATCGACAATATCATCGAAGCTACAACCAGCTGCTGCCAATGTCGCAGCTAGATTTTCAAAAGCCCGTTCTACCTGTTTCTCGAAATCTGGTTCAGGTGAACCATCCTCACGGCTACCGACCTGACCAGAAACAAAAAGTAAGTCTTCCGATTTGATCGCAGCAGAATAACCATGCTGTTCATACAGGGCATGGCGGTCTTGGGGAAATATCGCAGTTCTAGTCATGTCTATTCTCATTCAATATCTAATTTATCAGTGAGTGAAAGCAACTTGACTTTCACATACGCTTCGTATGTAAACATAATTGACATACGGTCCGTATGTCAATTAAAATTTTTATAATGATAAGGTAAAGTAATTCATGTCTGTTCGTGAACAAAAGATGGCGGAAACCCGCAAGAAACTGATAGAAGTGGCACGCCGTGCGTTTGCGGAATATGGTTATGCTGGCACTTCAATGGATAAGCTCACGGCAGAAGCAGGGCTGACTCGTGGTGCGCTGTATCATCATTTTGGTGATAAAAAAGGCTTATTTGCTGCAGTGGTCGACCAGATCGATTCGGAAATGGCTTCATCTGCGCAGCAACATCTGGAGCAGCCTGATGATCTGTGGGAAGGATTGATGCTGGAAGGGCGGACCTATATTCAAAATGCCTTAAACTCTGAATTCCAGCGCATTGTATTGCGCGATGGGCCTGCGGTATTGGGTGATCCTGCACACTGGCCAAGTCAAAACAGATGTTTGCAGTCCACGCGTGAATGTGTTGAGCAATTATTGGTAGCAGATCGAATTAAAACAGTTGATCCGGAAGCTGCTGCGGTATTTTTAAATGGTGCTGCAATGAATGCAGCCCTCTGGGTGGCTTCTAGCGAACATCCTGAGCAGGTACTCCCTGAGGCTTTACATGCATTTAATTTATTTGCATCGGGGTTTTTAAAAGAAGCCCAGAGCTAATTCGTTTGTAGGAAGCAGATAAAGGTAAAAAACCCCTCAATCGAGGGGCTTTAAATTAAACAGCTTTAAATTTTAAAGATATTCAACTTTCACAATTTCGTATTCAACTTCACCGTTTGGTGTATTGATTTTCACATCGTCGCCTTCGTTTTTACCTAAAAGACCACGTGCAATTGGCGAGTTCACAGAGATCTTGTTAATCTTAAAGTCTGCTTCGTCATCACCTACAATTTTATAGGTTTTCTGTTCTTCAGTATCCAGATTTTCAATCGTGACCGTTACACCAAAAACCACACGACTATTCTGTTCAAGTTCTTTTACGTCGATCACCTGAGCTGCACCCAGTTTGCCTTCGATGTCCTGAATACGACCTTCACAGAAGCCTTGCTGTTCACGTGCTGCATGGTATTCTGCATTTTCTTTTAAGTCGCCGTGTTCACGCGCTTCTGCAATTGAAGCTGTGATACGTGGACGATCCACTGTTTTCAGTTGGTGTAATTCTTTCTCTAAGGCAATTTTGCCTTCAGGTGTCATAGGATAACGTTGCATGTTGTCCCTCAAAAGTCAGTTGAAAGATATAAAATCTATAAATAAAAAAAAGCCCGCCACCAAGAAGGTGGCGGGACTTCTTGGAAGTGAATTAACCTTTAGTTAGGTCTTGCAAACGATATACATCCATCGGCAATTTAATTGCTAAAGCTTGGCATACTGCATCCGCACCATTCAATGTAGTTGTGTTATACACTTTACCTTGAAGTGCTGAACGACGGATCGAGAATGAGTCTTCTTGTGCCTTTTTGCCTTCAGTCGTGTTAATCACAAGGTGGATTTCGCCGTTTTTAATACGGTCCACAATGTTAGGACGACCTTCAGTTACTTTATTGACACGTTCACATTCAAGACCAGCATCGCTAATCACTTTAAATGTACCATCAGTTGCAAGAATCTTGAAGCCTAGGTCAATCAATTGTTTTGCGATACCAGCCGCACGTGGTTTATCAGAATCACGTACAGAGATAAATGCGTGTTTCACTTCGCCTTCAGTTGGAAGACCTGGTAAACGCTCATTTGCACCTAAAACAGCTTTATAGAACGCTTCACCAAATGTTTTACCAACGCCCATCACTTCGCCAGTCGATTTCATCTCAGGGCCAAGGATCGGGTCAACACCAGGGAATTTGTTGAACGGGAACACTGCTTCTTTGACAGAGAAGTGCTCAGGAATAATCTCAGTTGTGAAGCCTTGCGACTCAAGAGATTGACCAGCCATGCAACGTGCAGCAACTTTCGCTAAAGATTCGCCGATACACTTAGAAACGAATGGCACAGTACGAGACGCACGTGGGTTCACTTCCAAGATGTAAACATCTTCACCTTTGACAGCAAACTGAACGTTCATCAAACCGATTACGCCAAGCTCTTTTGCCATCGCCACAGTTTGACGACGCATTTCGTCCTGAATCTCTTTAGATAGAGAGTAAGGAGGAATTGAACATGCCGAGTCACCTGAATGAATACCCGCTTGTTCGATGTGCTGCATGATGCCGCCGATTACAACGTCTTTACCATCAGATACGCAGTCTACGTCAACTTCGATCGCATCATCTAAGAAACGGTCAAGCAGAACAGGTGCTTCGTTTGATGCTTGAACCGCATCACGTAAGTAGCGTTTGAGTTCTTCATCGTTGTACACGATTTCCATCGCACGACCACCAAGCACGTAAGAAGGACGTACCACTAATGGATAGCCTACTTTAGACGCTTCAGCCATACCTTCTTCAGCAGATTTTACAATGCTGTTGTTTGGTTGACGAAGTTGCAGACGTTGAATCATTTGCTGGAAACGTTCACGGTCTTCTGCACGGTCAATCGCGTCAGGTGATGTACCAATGATTGGCGCACCGGCTTCTTCTAGAGCACGAGCCAATTTCAAAGGTGTTTGACCACCGTACTGAACGATAATGCCTTTAGGCTTCTCGATACGTACGATTTCTAAAACGTCTTCTAAAGTGATTGGTTCGAAGTACAAACGATCAGATGTATCATAGTCAGTAGAAACTGTTTCAGGGTTACAGTTCACCATGATGGTTTCATAGCCGTCTTCACGCATTGCAAGAGCAGCGTGTACACAGCAGTAATCGAATTCGATACCTTGACCAATACGGTTAGGACCGCCACCGATCACCATGATCTTGTCTTTCGCAGACGGATTGGCTTCACACTCTTCATCGTAAGTTGAGTACATGTAAGCTGTATCAGATTCGAATTCTGCAGCACATGTATCGACACGTTTGTAAACTGGAGTTACGCCCAGGTTCCAACGATGTTTACGGAATTGCTTTTGTGAAATACCCATCAAGTCTGCAATGCGAAGATCTGATAAACCTTTACGTTTGAATCCACGGATGTTGTCCGCATTCAAGTCGCCAAAACCTAAAGTTTTGATTTGGTTTTCAGTTTTGATGATGTCTTCGATTTGAATCAAGAACCAGCGGTCAATGTTCGTTGCAGCGAATACTTCGTCTAAAGTAAAGCCGTGACGGAATGCATCGCCCACGTACCAGATACGCTCTGGACCTGGCACTTTAAGTTCTTGCAAGATTTTGTCGCGCGCGCCTTCAGCACCCACTTCAACCTTTTCGTCAAAACCAGAAGCGCCCACTTCAAGACCACGAAGGGCTTTTTGTACAGATTCCTGGAAGTTACGGCCAATCGCCATCACTTCACCGACAGATTTCATCTGAGTCGTCAGTGTCGCATCAGCTTGTGGGAATTTTTCGAAGTTGAAACGAGGAATCTTGGTTACAACGTAGTCGATTGCAGGTTCGAACGATGCAGGCGTTGTACCGCCAGTAATGTCGTTTTTCAACTCATCAAGGGTATAACCTACAGCCAGTTTCGCTGCGATTTTTGCAATCGGGAAACCAGTTGCTTTAGAAGCAAGTGCAGATGAACGTGATACACGTGGGTTCATCTCGATCACGACCATACGACCAGTATTTGGACAAATACCGAACTGTACGTTAGAACCACCTGTTTCAACACCAATTTCACGAAGAACTGCTAGAGAAGCGTTACGTAGTAACTGGAATTCTTTATCTGTAAGCGTTTGAGCAGGGGCAACAGTGATTGAGTCACCAGTGTGTACGCCCATTGGATCAAAGTTTTCAATGGTACATACAATGATACAGTTGTCGTTTTTGTCACGAACAACTTCCATCTCGTATTCTTTCCAGCCAATTAAAGATTCATCAATCAATAATTGTTTAGTCGGAGAAAGATCGAAACCACGTTCACAAATCTCGATAAATTCTTCTTTGTTGTATGCGATACCGCCACCAGAACCACCCATGGTGAATGATGGACGGATAATTACTGGGAAGCCGAAACGTGCTTGAATTTCTAAAGCATGTTCCATTGACTCAGCAACGTCAGCTTTTGGACATTCAAGACCAATTTTACGCATTGCCTGGTCGAACAGTTTACGGTCTTCAGCTTTTTCAATCGCTTCTTTGGTTGCACCGATCAATTCAACATTGAATTTCTCTAAAATGCCGTGCTCATCGAGGGCAAGGGCACAGTTCAATGCCGTTTGACCACCCATGGTTGGAAGAACAGCATCTGGACGTTCTTTCTCAATGATCGCTGCAACAGTTTGCCAAGTAATTGGCTCAATGTAAGTTGCATCCGCCATGGTTGGGTCGGTCATGATGGTCGCTGGGTTCGAGTTGACCAAAATAACGCGGTAACCTTCTTCACGAAGGGCTTTACATGCTTGAGCACCTGAGTAGTCAAACTCACATGCTTGACCGATGACAATCGGACCAGCACCAATAATCAAGATGCTTTTAATGTCAGTACGTTTAGCCATGATGCTTCCTTAATTACTTCTTAGATGCTTCGATAAGTTCGATGAAATGATCGAACAATGGTGCGCAGTCATGTGGACCCGGGCTTGCTTCAGGGTGACCCTGGAAGCTGAACGCAGGTTTGTCTGTACGATGGATACCTTGGTTGGTGCCATCAAACAGTGAGCGATGCGTTACACGCAACACATCAGGCAGATTGCTTTCATCGACTGCGAAGCCATGGTTTTGAGAAGTAATCATCACTGTACCGTTATCAAGATTTTGTACAGGATGGTTCGCACCGTGGTGGCCGTGAGGCATTTTTAAGGTTTTAGCACCACTTGCAAGCGCAAGGATCTGGTGACCCAGGCAGATACCAAATACTGGAATTTCAGTGGTTTCTACAATTGTTTTTACAGCTTCAATTGCGTAGTCACATGCAGCCGGATCACCAGGACCGTTCGAAAGGAACACGCCATCTGGATTCAGTGCAAGTACATCAGCAGCAGGAGTTTGCGCCGGCACAACAGTCAGTTTACAACCGCGGTCTGCGAGCATACGTAAGATGTTGGTTTTGACACCGTAATCGTATGCAACAACATGGAATTTAGCTTCTGGTTGAGAGAAACCTTTGCCTAATGTCCAAGAGCCTTCAGTCCATTCAAAACCTTCAGGGTCGCAACATTCTTTTGCCAGGTCTAAACCGTTTAAACCACCAAATGCACGTGCTTTTTCAAGCGCTTCAGCTTCAGTGATATTTTCGCCAGCAAGGATACAGCCATTTTGCGCACCTTTGTCACGTAAGATACGTGTCAATTTACGCGTGTCGATATCCGCAATTGCCACAACATTGTGTTGTACCAAATATTCAGCTAATGATTGGGTTGAACGGAAGTTACTGTGCAGTAAAGGCAGGTCGCGAATGATCAATCCGTTAGCCCAAACCTTATGAATACGACCTGATTCAGCGTCTTCTTCATTGCAGCCTGTGTTACCGATATGTGGGTAAGTCAGTGTCACAAGTTGCTGTGCATAACTCGGGTCAGTCAAAATTTCTTGATAGCCAGTCATGGCAGTGTTGAAAACGACTTCACCAGTCGTACTACCCGATGCGCCAATCGAAGTACCTTTAAAGATAGTTCCGTCGGCAAGGGCTAAAATTGCTGGGGTGCTCAAACCAAAGCTCCTGAAATTTAGGCTGTAAAAAAGCGAGAAGACGAAAAAAAAGGAAGGCTAATTTTTAAACCTACCCTCCTATGTCTGCTCGCTTGAACTTAACACGGCATTATACGCAGAACGACCCCTAAAGTCCAACGGCTTTGCAGCGAAAGTATGAGATAAATGGCTTGCTTTTTGCATGGAAGTCTGTTTTGTAAGCAATGTGAAAAAATGTAAGCAATTAATAATTGTCAGACAAATCAAATCTTAATTTTTATCAAATCTACTAATATAGCTTAGTCGATATAACAATAGGAACAAGACAAATGGCTACAGCACCTAAATCTACTACATCTAAAAAAATCACTCCGAGCGTGGTCACTGAAACTGCCGAGAAGCTTGAAAAAGTAGCAGTCGAGGCTAAAGATCAGGCAATTGAAACCATCGAGGAAAGTAAGGAAAAGCTTGAAGTTGAAGCCAAACAGTTAAGCGATACTGTGCAGGAACAATTGCATCAATTTAAGCAGGAGGTGTTACAGCGTATTGATACTTTGAAGGAGCAGATTTTCGGTTCGCAGAAAGAATTAACCGAATTGAAAAGCTTTATCAAGACAGAATTCAACGCTGTCGTTGAAGACCTATCCAATCTGGGTAAAGAGCTGAAAGAAGATGTCAGTCAGATTTCGACCAAGCATAAGGAACATCTGACCGATACTTTTAAACGTTCTAAGGACAGTACCATTGAAGTACTGAAAAAAGTCAAACCCGTGGTGAAAACAGAGAGCTCAGACAAAAGTCCTGAGCTGAAAAGTTAGGCTGCGCTGAAAGGTCGCTATTTAAAAAGGAGAACAATCAAATGTTCTCCTTTGTCTTTATGCAGCAAAACGGACTCACAATAACAATTAAAGGGGGTCACGATGCAACAGCATTTTGTAGGTGTACTTATTTTACTGATATTGATCATGCTACTGAATCTGGAAAGCGGATTGGGACGCATACTTTATCTGGGTGTAATCGTATTATGTCTGGGAGTACTGGGACTGGTGTTTGGGACCATTCTTCTGATAATCATTACTTTTGCTTTTATTCTTTATGCTGCTGTGAAATCCATTCAGGAACAGCCTCATCTGCATCATTAAAATATGAACGTTGAAAACAATAAAAAATCTAAAATAATTATACAGAGGATCAATCATTGTTGAGCAATAAACAAAAACGTGAGACTTTAAGTCTCACGTTTTATTCGCCTGTTACACTTTAAATAGCTGATGCACAGCGTCAATCTATTTAAAATACATGCAACCAGTCACGTTTATTATGAAAATCTGCCTGAGGACTACTATGCTGCATGGCATAGTATTGATCACCTTGTGAGGTTTTTAAAACAGCAGATAAACCCAGGAACAAGTTTTCCCATTTCAGTTTATGTGTTGCCATAAAATCAGTCAGATCCACACTGACATTGAGACCATAATGTGTACGTTTGAGCTGGTTCAGCTCAATATCATCCGCAGCTTGCGGTGGCATCTCTTCAGGATAACGGTATTCTTCGAATTGATAAGCCTGCCAGGCTTGAGAAGGGGAAAGATTAATCTCACGATAAAAATCTTCGCCCTGAACCCCAATAAAAATTTCAAAGCAGGTCTGTTCCCACAGGAAATCCTGACGGGGATGTGCCGTCACCATGTCGGGCCACAAGATGTACTGATTGGGATCACGGATCCAGAAGCCCACATTTAAATTGCATGGGCCTTGCTGTTCGATGGCGGCAACCAGAGAGATGGCCTGAAAACGGCGATCAAATGCGCTAAGTTCGTAACTTGCCATAAGTCCTGTACTTAGTTAGACAAATGAGCGAAGCGGACAAGGTTGGACAATTTTTGGTTTTGTTTCGCAGCTTTCTTGTAAAGCAGCGCAATTTTACCAATAGTCTGAACTACTTCAGCACCAGTCGCTTCTGAAATTTCAACAATCAGTGCTGCACGCGCTTCGCGATCTTCAGCTACGATTTTCACTTTAATCAGTTCGTGATCGTTTAAAGCACGCGCCAATTCTTCGATGACATTTTCAGTCAGGCCTTTGTCACCCAGCATAACGACCGGGTTTAAAGCATGTCCGATTTGACGTAAACGCTTACGTTCCTGAATAGATAAAGACGCCATGAGAGATAACCTGAATTTTAAAACGGCTTAGTATAGCAAAAGCAAAAAACAAACGCTTTAAATTATCAGGAAATAATCATTTCCAATATCTCTTCATAACGAGCAAAACTCCTAGATTTAGATACACATGTATACTGCAAAATATGTCTTTTTCACGTACAATTAATAATTGGACGTTTTTTTATTTAGAGAGTTATGGCTACACGCATTACCAACCAAAAGTTATCTAAAAGTAGTCGTGATTGGATGAGAGAGCATTTAGACGATCCTTATGTGAAAAAGGCACAAAAGGACGGCTATCGTGCGCGTGCAGCATATAAGCTCTTAGAAATGCAAGAAAAGTACAAAATCATCAAACCCGGCATGACCGTGGTCGACTTGGGTGCAGCTCCCGGGAGTTGGTCACAAATCGCAGGTAAGTTGGTCGGCGACAAAGGTTTATTAATTGCATCTGACATTTTACCAATGGATGCATTACCTGATGTGACTTTCTTGCAAGGTGACTTTCGCGAAGAAGAAGTCTTCCAGCAATTGTTAGAAATTTTAGATGGTCGTACTGTAGACGTTGTAATTTCAGATATGGCCCCCAATACATCAGGTAATAAGGCTGTAGATCAACCGCGTCAGATTTACTTGTGTGAACTTGCACTGGATTTTGCCAACAAGGTGCTAGGCCCTAAAGGTCAATTTGTGGTAAAAGTTTTCCAAGGTTCAGGTTTTGACGAATTCCGTAAGCAAGTGGTTGATAGTTTTGATGTTCTGAAAACATCTAAACCTTTGGCATCACGTGCTCGCTCCAAGGAAGTTTTCCTGATCGGGCAGGGACGTAAGAAGGCTTTAAAATAAGTCTACTTGCCAAGTCGTTAAAAATTGTGCATTTTGTACGTTTTCAGATAATTGTAAGTTGATTTACAGCTTAAGTATTAAGGTCACCCTGAACAGGGCATGATCAAATTAGATTGGAATGGGAATAAAGCTTTGAGCGATCTTTTTAAGAATGCCGTATTGTGGCTCGTGATACTGGGTGTGCTGGTGTTAATCTTCAGCAACGTCAGTGACCGCAATCAACCGACTACAATGAACTACTCAGAGTTTGTTGCCGCGGTCAATGCTGGCCAAATTAAACAAGTTGTGATTGACGGCGAAAGAATCCGTGGCGAAAAATCGAACGGTTCAGAGTTTGAAAGTATCCGTCCGGCAGTTCAGGATCCTGAACTGATGCCAAGCCTGATTAAAAATAATGTTGTGGTTGAAGGTGAAGCACCACAACGTCAAGGCTTGCTCATGCAGTTGCTTATTGCAAGTTTCCCTGTACTTTTAATCATTTTGTTATTCATGTTCTTTATGCGCAACATGGGTGGCGGTGCAGGTGGTAAAAACGGCCCAATGAGTTTTGGTAAATCTAAAGCCAAAATGCTGTCTGAAGATCAGATTAAAGTCACTTTCACTGATGTTGCTGGTTGTGACGAAGCCAAGCAAGAAGTCGTTGAAATCGTAGATTTCCTGAAAGATCCAACCAAATTTAAACGTCTGGGTGCGAGTATTCCACGCGGTGTGTTAATGGTCGGTCCTCCAGGTACGGGTAAAACCCTACTTGCCAAAGCCATTGCCGGTGAAGCGAAAGTTCCATTCTTTAGTATTTCAGGTTCTGACTTCGTTGAGATGTTTGTCGGTGTCGGTGCATCCCGTGTTCGTGACATGTTCGAACAGGCGAAACGTCATGCGCCATGTATCATCTTTATTGATGAGATTGATGCAGTCGGTCGTCATCGTGGTTCAGGTACTGGTGGTGGTCACGATGAACGTGAACAGACACTGAACCAGATGCTGGTTGAAATGGACGGCTTTGAGGGCAATGAAGGCATTATCGTGATTGCTGCAACCAACCGTGCAGATGTACTGGATAAAGCACTTCTTCGTCCAGGCCGTTTTGACCGTCAAGTTGTGGTTGGTTTGCCAGACATTAAAGGTCGTGAACAAATCCTGAATGTACATTTGAAAAAATTGCCTTCAGTGACAGGTGTGGATGTTAAAGTTCTTGCACGTGGTACACCGGGCTTCTCGGGTGCGCAATTAGCAAACCTGGTGAATGAAGCTGCTTTATTTGCTGCACGCCGTAACAAAAACACCGTCGATATGCATGACTTTGAAGATGCAAAAGACAAGCTGTATATGGGTCCTGAGCGTAAATCGATGGTACTTCGTGATGAAGAGCGTCGTGCGACGGCTTATCATGAAGCAGGGCATGCGATTGTTGCTGAAAGCTTGCCAGGTACAGATCCTGTGCATAAGGTGACAATCATGCCACGTGGCTGGGCTTTAGGTGTTACCTGGCAGCTGCCTGAATTTGACCAGACCAGCCATTACAAAGACAAAATGTTGAATGAACTTTCGATTTTGTTTGGTGGCCGTATTGCTGAAGAAGTCTTCATTAACCAGATGTCGACCGGCGCTTCAAATGACTTCGAACGTGCAACCAAAATGGCACGTGCGATGGTGACCAAATATGGTATGTCGGACAAACTCGGTGTCATGGTCTATGAAGAAGATGCACAGCAATCTTTCATGGGCAGTATTGGTAGCCGCAGTATTTCGGAAACCACACAACTAGAAGTCGATCGTGAAATTCGTCGAATTCTAGATGAGCAATATAAAATCGCACGCGATATCTTGGAAAGCAAAAAAGATATTGCCCATGCGATGGTGAAAGCCTTGATGGAATGGGAAACCATTGATCGTGATCAAATCCGTGACATCATGGAAGGTCGTGAGCCTCAGCCACCAAAAGTCTATGTTGCAGATAATCCTGTGATTGATGTAACGCCAGATGATGGTCCGTTGACTCCTCCGCCATTGCCAGCGAACTAAGCTCAATAAAAAAACCACCTTCGGGTGGTTTTTTTATGCTTGTCATTTTTGTCATAGCTTTTTGAATGTCATATTGAGCTATTAAAAATGAATATGAATATGCCTGTTCTGGAATCCAGTGTTTACCAGCTTCGTCTTGAACCGTTGAGCTGGGAACATTTTTCTGATTTAGTGGTTGCATGCGCTGAAGAAAATTTAGGTAAGATTTTATATAATTCGGTGCCTTATCTGCATAACTTAAAAAAATATTTTTCTCAAGCTTTCGAACAACAGGCTCAAGGTGAAAGAATGGTTTTTGCCGTAATTGATTTAAACTCCGGCCAAGCAATTGGAACCACCAGTTATTATGATATTAAAGCGGAAATTCCACGTTTTGAAATTGGTTATACCTGGTATGCCAAGCGCTATCACAGAGCTTATGTAAATCGCGTTTGTAAATATCTTTTGTTAAGACATGCTTTTGAAAATTTAAATGCTCAGGTGGTCGGCTTTCGAACTGATCATTTGAATCTTCCCAGCCAAAAAGCGATTGAGGCATTAGGTGCCAAACGAGATGGCATTATCAGGTGTCATATGCTACGTAAAGATGGACAGACTATTCGAGATAGCTATATCTATAGTATTTTAGAAAGTGAATGGGCAGATGTGAAAGCATTATTACAAACTAAACTGATGCAATATTCCCAAAACAATTACTTCGAAATCTAGGTCCTAGCCTTATTCCACTTTGCTTTATTCAGCGATCCATAAGACAATATCGGGGTTATTTTGAGTGAGTATTGAATCATGCAGCTGATGCCTTTGTTACCACATGTATGGACATTTGGTGATTTAAAATTGGACTTGTCCCAGCCGCATGTGATGGGGATTCTTAATGTCACCCCAGACTCTTTTAGTGATGGTGGTCGGCATAATCAAAAAGAAGATGCAGTCGCCCGCGCACTGGAAATGATGGCCGAAGGCGCAACTGTGATTGACATTGGCGGTGAATCGACCCGTCCAGGTGCCGCAGTGGTAGAAGTGGAAGAAGAAATTCGCCGCGTAGTGCCTGTCGTTGAAGCTTTATCCAAACACAATGTCATTCTCTCGATTGACACGTCGCAACCTGAAGTGATTCGTGCAGCGGTTCGGGCCGGAGCGCATATCTGGAATGATGTCCGTGCTTTGACTCGGCCGAATGCATTGCAGACCGCAGCAGAGCTGAATATTCCAGTGATCATCATGCATATGCGCGGCGAACCAACCACCATGAACAATCTGGATCAATATGAGGATGTCACTGCTGATGTGATTCGCGAATTATCTCAACGTGCTCAGGATGCCTTGGATGTGGGAGTAAAAGCGGAAAATATCATGATTGATCCGGGTTTTGGTTTTGCGAAAAATGCCCAGCAAAATTTAAAGCTGTTGCAAGAGTTTTATAAATTGACAGAAATGGGCTATCCGATTTTGTCTGCTTTATCTCGTAAACGCTTTATCGGAGCAGTTCTAAATGGTGCAGCACCGCAAGAGCGTGCGGTAGGTTCGGCAACAGCACATTTACTGAGTATTCAGCAGGGCGCATGTATGGTACGGGCACATGATGT
Source organism: Acinetobacter sp. CIP 102136 (assembly GCF_000369685.1). Classification (GTDB taxonomy): domain Bacteria; phylum Pseudomonadota; class Gammaproteobacteria; order Pseudomonadales; family Moraxellaceae; genus Acinetobacter; species Acinetobacter fasciculus. Next base: position 1,646,922 of record NZ_KB850142.1, on the reverse strand, counting down.
TAAGGCTACAGTCGATGCGATTAAAGTCTGGCAAGCCATGCAAACGGCTTAGAAATTGAAAGCAGCAAATCAACCACTTGGCAATGTTGTTTGGCTTTTGAGCAACAATATGCTATATAGGCACGCTTAGATTAGATAGTCATCCTTTAGAGTGCCTGTAATGTTTGCAGATTTACTTCTCCCCATGTTCGATGATGAATATTATCCCGATATTCTGGTTGCTGAAATCAAGCAGCACATCGAACGTTTTGCCCAAAAAGTCGCTAAATCAGGTTTGTCAGATCAAGAGATTTATCAGCTTGCCAATCTGACTGTGACTGATATTAATGTCATGAAACCTCAGTTTGAAGATCTGGATTCATCTCTGGATGATACTGCTGCTGATTATATTGCTGAAGCCATGATGATGGTGGTGCAAGAGCACGGCCTGTTCGAGATTGAAATGGAAGAGCTAATTACCAATCGTGAATGGTGATTTAAGAAAACCCTGCAGCTGCAGGGTTTTTTATTGCCTGTTGAAATACTCTTTATAGCTATTAAAGCGAATTGAGCCAAGTAATTGTTGCTCTTCATTCATGCATTGCTGATAAAGGTTTTGGTAATAAGCGTGCAGATTTGACTGACCCTGAATCTGTTGTGGTGTTTTGGATTTAGACTGTTGATAAGCCCAAAAAGCCAGTTGCCGGAGTTTCTGTAACCTGATCTGATCAATTGCGCTACAGGAACTTTTAAATAAAGGTTCCAGGATGACCACCCCAAAGGAGGAAATCGCTAAAAAGATCATGCTGATAATGATCAGCACATCCGAATGAATCAGATAAAGGTTAAGCAGCAAACATAGAAAAATTGGAATTTGCAGATAGAGACAGTTTTGCAAACGCTGACTATAGGCTTTGGAACTAAATTGTGCCTGATATTGCGCATACCAGATATAGGGATACAGTAGTGCCATCAACACAATTAAGGTGACATTAAAGGCGATCGTGGTGTTTTTAAAAAAATAATATTCTAGAAAAACTGAACTGATGCTGCAGGCTACACAGACCAGAAGGGACAGTAAATTAATCGCGATAACAAACTGGATATTTTGCAGGGCATTAAATTTAAAGCGGCTATAACGCAGCTTCAGGAAAAAAGCGTCTGGATGACGTAATTGTAATGTAGCGAGATCGAAGTGTTTTAATTCTGACATGGGGATTTCGCGTTAAAAGAATAAAATGCAGGCACAAAAAAACCAGCCTAATGCTGGATTTTTTATTGCACCATTTTAATAAATATTAAAATGGTGCCCGAGGCCAGACTCGAACTGGCACGCTTTGTGGGCGGGGGATTTTAAATCCCCTGTGTCTACCGATTTCACCACTCGGGCATGTGCGCAATAATAGAGGACGAAATAAAGCTTGGCAAGCAAATTCCGAAATGATTGCTTTCTTTTCAAGCAATTCCGTGGCTTCTATTCTAAAAATCAGCAAATCAACGTTTTTAAAAGTTAATATTTGCAGATCTTTAAGACGGACAATGAAAAAGGATAGAGAGAACTATGAATTCTCATCCAGATAGCTGTCGACATCCAGATGCTTGATCGTTTTACAATATTGATGCTCATATTTCAGCAGCCGTGTATATAGCCCGGCAAAGTGATTTAATTGCTGTTTTAGTTCGGCATGTCGAGGATCATGGCTTGAATAAAAACGTAATTTTAGTCGGATCAGACAGGTTTGTTTATAAGCCCAAAAACAGATTTGACGTAATTGTTGTAGCTGATAGTGCTCAGTATTTTTACTATTTTCCTTAAATAAATTTTCCCGATAAAAGCGCACAAAACCAAAGCTTACGCCAAAGAAGAATAAGCTCCACATCAGCAAACTGCTTTGTATAAAGACCAGATTTAAGGCTTGCAATAGCATCACAATAGCCATCTTGATTGGAGTATGCCGTAATAACTGATACAGCGAATAAGAAGAATGCTGAATCTGGTACAGAATCAAGGTGAGACTCAACATCAGGAACAACAGAATGGCCAAAATGGCATAACTTTGCGCCTGAAATTCGCTGATTTGCACAAAAGATTGCTGTACTAGATCTCCTAACATCAAACTGATGGGAACAAAAATCATGGCGGCCAAGACCCAAGGAATTAAGAGCTTGGCTTTATCCCAGATTCCACGGATTTTAATCTGACTGTAAAACAGGTAATTTCCTTTAAATGCAGTCGGATATTGGCGCTTAAGTTGCTGCAGCAACAAAGTCACTTGCGTAGTGGGCATCATCCAGAGATTAATTTAATATATAGATGAAGCACTATAGTCGATTTTGCGCAAAATCGCAGAAGAAATGCAGTTTCAGGTCGCAGCGCTGTTTTAATCATGAAGATTTTAGTTTTTTAGCCACGAATTATGCGAAAATAGCCGATTCAAGATTTATTTTTTTAAGGACAGTTTATGACTGATCAATCTCCTCAGGCGTTAAGCGACATCGAAATTTTAGACATCCTGCAAAGTATGAAAAAGGATGAGCTAAATACTGAGGCGCAAGCAGCAATTCGTCAGGGTGGTAAAGCTGGTCGTCAGGAAGCGCATAAAGCAGCCTTAGTAGCATTGAATCAGTCATTTGAAGACAAATTTGTCGAAGCCGTATCTTTGGCTTTGGGTCTGAATGCAGCACAAATCAAAAAAATCCGTTATAAAAAAGACCGAATCCGTATTTTAAAAGCGCGCGGTATTGATTATATGGCGATTGATGGCGCTGAAACTGCGCAAGTGCTGTCACAAATTGCCCAAGCAATTGTGCGTGAAGATGCCATTGTCACCCATGACCTGCATAATATTTTCCCATTCTGGAAAGAAGGTTGGCCAATGGTGCAATTCGATAATGCCTACAAAATTTTAGAAGATGATATCCAGATTCACTATCAAGCCGTTCTTGAGGCTTTATTAGCAAAAATCTAAGCTATAACTAGATCTAAAAAAAGCACCCAAAGGTCATTGCTGTCCCACAATTTTTCACAAGAGGAAGCTCAAATGAGCTTCCTCTTGTTTTATGGGTATTTTATCGGGTGAAAATAAAGCTTTTAAAGTTCTTCTTTCAAACAAATTCACTTGAATTATTCTGAGTAAACGTTGAACTGTCCAACCTGTTTTTCCTAAATGTTGAGCGAAACTCACCAATAAATAGGCGATCATCGCAATCCAGATTTGTGTCTGAATTGCGTTACTGCTGCGGCCTAGAAACGCCTTTAATTTGAGATTCTGCTTAATCGCCTTAAAGAACAGCTCAACTTTCCAGCGGTCTTTGTAAATCGCTGCAATGGTGGAGGCGGCTAAATGAAAGTTATTGCTGAGAAAGCTAAAGTGCTTGCCACTTTGCTGATCTCTATATTCAATTCTTCTTAACACTGGGGCTTTTCTTTTTAGGGCATGTGCGCTATTCAGCTGAATGGTTTCATCTTTTAGAATACCTTTGGATTCAAGCACTGGATGTTGCTGGATCACCTGATACACAGATTTAGGCCTAAAACGTGTGACAAATCCAATGTTTTGAGCAGTCAGATTTGCATACCATTGGTAATCGACATAGCCTTTATCAAAAACTACAATGCTGCCAGCAGGAAACTGGAATTTGCGGCCTTGTACCATGTCATTTTCTTTGCCATTTTCAACTGCAACAAACTCAGGAATATCATTGCTGTGATTCAATCCTATACTGAGTTTCATGCTGGCTTTTGAGTCGTGAACTTTGGCCCATTCACATAAGGAAAGCGACAGGTCAATATGACTGGCATCCAAGGAATACAAGGGATTCTTAAAGCGAAATTTATGAGCTACTTTTGAGTGTTCATAGTATTTAAGCAACTTGTAAAATAGCTGTTGATACAAGGCAGCAGGCTGCTGCTCATTGATTCGTGCCAGCGTGCTTCGGGGAATAGACTTTGCTCCGAGATGACTTAGCTTTTCCTGTTGGCACTCCAAATTGGATTGAATATCTCTCAGACTTTGCCTACAAGAGAATTGAGACATCAATATGGCAATAAACTGATCCCACCGGGAAGCCGCTCTAAATTTCTGTCCAACATGGTGTACTTTAGCAAGTTGTTCAAAATCCTGTCGCACAACAGGTTTAATTAGCTCATGAAATACGGTATTCTGATGTGACAAAACCTGAATCCTGGTCGTTAAAGTGTTTGTTTGCACTCATATTTTAACTGTTAGGACTCAGGTTTTTTTATTTAAAGCAAACTATGGGACAGCAGTGACCCAAAGGTGCTTTTTTAATCACGATATATCAGTGCAATCAGCCAGCTGATGGGCAGAATAAATAAACGCCACCACGTGATTAATGGCCAATAAAAATACTCTCTAAATCTCAAGGTCGAGTCGAAACCTTGACGGCGACGTTCATGCGGGTAGGGAATAATGAAAACTGTTAAAACCATCAGAATGATGGCTGCGAGTAAAAGCAGGGGATTCTGTTGTTTGGCAAAGAAGAAGTAAAACAAATACAGGGCTGAATAAAAAAACAGACATGCCAATAATGCAGAAATATTCATCACTCACCTTATGGATTTTTTTATTAGAATAATTTTTTGAATAGAGGGCTAAAAAGAAGAACCAGATTAATCTGATTCTTCTTGAATAACTGAATTGGTTTCGATTAGGCGGGTCACCAGCAACTGGTCAATTTTAAAATGATCGACATCCACCACTTCAAACTTATAAGCACCAAATATCACGGCATCTGCAGGACGTGGAATCTTGCGTAATTTATACATCATGAAGCCAGCGATGGTTTCATAGTTCTCATCATCAGGCATTTCATCAATTTCAAGCGCATGCTTGATGTCTTCAATCGGCGTGCTGCCTTCAATCAGCCAGGAATTATTGTCACGTTTAATAATTTGCTGATCGGCTTCAATAGGCGTCACCCAGTCACCCATCACGGTAATCATAATATCAGAAAGGGTAATCACGCCAACGACCAGCGCATATTCATTAATGACGACGGCAAACTTTTCCTTGGTGGAACGGAAACGGTCCAGAACTTCCGATAAGGTCAAAGTGTCAGGAATAGTCAGGACATTACGGATGGTATTTTCATTGAGTTGCAGCAGCGACTGGTTGTTCAGAATACGCACCAGAATGTCTTTGGCGTCGACATAGCCAATCACACTGTCAATGTCATTGCTACATACCAGAAACTTGGAATAGGGGTATTCCGCCAGCTTTTGCCGAATACTTTCTTCCGGTTCATTTAAGGTGAAGAACACCACATTTTCACGTGTGGTCATACTCGAAGGCACGTTACGTTCTTCCAGCTCGAATACGTTTTCAATGAAATGGTGTTCCTGTTTCTGGAGCACGCCTGCCTGTGCACCGGCATCCATCACTGCAGAAATATCATCAAAAGTAATATTGTCATCACGAATAGTATTTACTTTAAACAGACGGAACAGCATGTTGGCAATCGCATTGATAAACCAAGCCAAAGGTTTGCAGACTTTAATGAAAATCTGAATTGGCTCGATGACTGAGACTGCGATCTTTTCTGGCGCAATCATGGCCAGACGTTTCGGCATCAGGTCTGCAAATAAAATAAATAATGAAGTGACGACCGTAAAGGAAAGCGCAAAGCTGATATTGTCAGCCCAAGGTCCTTGGTAAAAGCGGGAAACAAAATTATAAATATAAGGACGGAAGGCACCTTCACCTAAAATACCACCAAGAATGGCAACTGCATTTAAACCAATTTGGGAGGCTGCAAAGAAGTCTGCAGAATTTTCTTGTAGATCTAAAACTTTTTGAGCGCGATGATCACCCGACTCAGCCAGAATTTTGAGTTTGACTTTACGGGCACCAGCGAGGGCGATTTCAGTTAAAGATAAAAAACCGGCCCCCGTGATGAGTATTAAGATAATCACAATATTTTGTAAGAGGCTCACAAATCCACCTGTGGATGAATAGTATCTTGGGATATTTTTAACACAAAAAAAGACTTGAGGTGTAACAATGACATCTCAAGTCTTCGAAGTATAATCTTAAAAAATAAGAATTTAGAAGATTTTGAGTTTAATAATGTGAAAATTGAGAATTATTGCTCAGGAATTCACGGTTTTCTTCTTCAATCATCTGGCGGGCGACATATAAAATCAGCTGACGTAACCAGCGATGCGCCGGATGATGATGCAATAAAGGACACCATGCCATTTTCAATTCAAATTCAGGAATATAAAACGGCGGATCTTTGAGAATTAAATTGTGATTCTTGGCTTGCAAACGTGCAATGCGTGAAGGCAGTGTTGCGACCAGATCGACATTGGCAGCCAATAACCCCGGCATCTGGTAGTGACGGGTAAAGACTGAGATTTTACGTTTCTGGCCAATACGTTCTAAAGCCTGATCGATCCAGCCTAAACCGGCCTGTTTTTCAGGATTTACCCCGAAGCCAACACCCATACCGGTTTTGGAAACCCAGATATGCTGTGCATCCAGGTAACTTTTAAGGTTTAAGTTGCTTGCGGCAGGATGCTTGTTATTTAAAAGGCAAGAAAAGCTGTCACGCCAGACCAAAACCTGATGAAAACTTTGCGGGATTTCATTAAAACGGTTGATTGCCAGATCGACCTTGCCTTGTTCCATGTCACGATATGACACGTCACTTGGCGTCAGGAAGTCTAATACCACGTTCGGTGCTTCTGAACGTAGGGCTTTAACCAGACGTGGAACCAGCGTGGCTTCTGCATAATCCGAGGTCATGATCCGGAAGACACGATTTGAGGTATATGGACGGAACTCGGTACGTGGTTCCAGGATCATCGACAGATCAGCGAGCGCATCTCGAATGCGGGGCTGCAATTCTAAGGCACGTTCAGTGGGTGTCATGCCTTCAGAAGAACGAATCAGGAGGGGATCATTAAATAAATTGCGTAATCGGCGTAAGATGTTACTCATGGCAGGCTGGGTAACGCCCAGTTGTTCTGCTGCACGTGTGACATTTTTTTCGCGAAGAAGTACATCAAGATAAATTAATAGATTGAGATCGACCCGCTCCAGATTCATAAAAGAAATACCGAGAATAAATACAAGAAATTATGAAGATTATGCCATAATTGCCGGGCCTTGTGTAAAGCGTCGATGAAAAAAAGCCATGTGCTCACTGATAAAGTTTACAAAATTAACACAGGCTTAAGCTCCATTATTCAAAGTGTACATAAGAGAAAAGATGCACTTTAAATAGAATATCATTTAGCCTTTTTATAGAGGGAAATGAAAACCATCTTTTCGCTTTAAAAGAACATGAGAAAGGCTGTTCTTACGTTCAGTATTTGAGTGAAAAGTACACTAAATCGAGAATTCATCAAGTTGAATAAATCATCAAAGATCAGTATTTTTTAAAGATAAAAGGGCATAAACCCCATATCCAGACTTAAGTCTAATGAATTATTTTTAAGCAACATGTGGAAATTTTATCCATTTTTATTTTTAAATAAATATATATAAAACATAATCTTAATTTAATCTATCAAGATTGTAATAAGACTTTGATCTACTCATTTTTTAAATAAATACTGAAGATTCTTGCAGACTATTGGATTAATTTTCATAAGCCCACTAATCTTTAGCTATCCCAACGGATCGTCGAAAATCTGAACAAGTCATTGAGGGTGTGATTTGAGCGGTTCGTTGCAGAAAAATCCTAATATTATTACAGGAATATATCATGACTACATACCAAACAGCGATTGATGCAATCCGCGAATTAAAAGCGAAATTCGGTAACACTTGGGCAGACATCAGTCCTGAAGATGCTGCGCGTATGCAACTTCAAAACCGTTTCAAAACTGGTTTAGACATTGCGAAATATACAGCGGCAATTATGCGTCGTGATATGGCTGCTTATGATGCAGACTCTAGCAAATACACTCAATCACTAGGTTGCTGGCACGGTTTCATCGCGCAACAAAAAATGATTGCGAACAAAAAATACTTCGGTACAACTGAACGTCGCTACATCTACCTTTCTGGTTGGATGGTTGCAGCGCTTCGTTCAGAATTCGGTCCACTTCCTGACCAATCTATGCACGAAAAAACGTCTGTTCCTGCATTGATCGAAGAAATCTACACATTCTTACGTCAAGCTGACGCGAAAGAATTAAACGACTTGTTCCGTGCACTTAAAAAAGCACAAGAAGCGGGCGACACTGCTAAAGCAGCTGAAATCACTTCACAAATCGACAACTTCCAAACTCACGTTGTGCCAATTATTGCGGACATCGACGCTGGTTTCGGTAACGAAGAAGCGACTTACTTACTTGCTAAGAAAATGATCGAAGCGGGTGCTTGTGCACTACAAATCGAAAACCAGGTTTCTGATGCGAAACAATGTGGTCACCAAGCTGGTAAAGTAACAGTTCCACACGAAGACTTCATCGCGAAAATCCACGCTCTTCGCTATGCATTCCTAGAAATGGGTCTTGATGACGGTATCATCGTTGCACGTACTGACTCTGAAGGCGCTGACTTGACTCAAAAAATCCCAGTGGTTAAAGAGCCAGGCGACATCGCTTCTCAATACATTAGCTACTTAGACACAACTGAAATCGACATTTCAGAAGCTCAAGAAGACGAAATTCTGATCAAGCGTGATGGTAAACTTCACCGTCCTAAACGTCTTGCTTCTGGTCTATACCAGTTCCGTGAAGGCACGCAAATCGACCGCGTTGTACTTGACTGTGTAACTAGCCTACAAAACGGTGCTGACTTGCTTTGGATCGAAACTGCGACGCCTAACGTTGCTGAAATCGCTCACATGGTTAACCGTGTACGTGAAACAGTTCCAAATGCGAAACTTGTTTATAACAACTCGCCTTCGTTCAACTGGACTTTAAACTTCCGTCAACAAGCGTATGACCGTTGGGTTGCTGAAGGTAAAGACGTTTCTGCTTACGACCGTGCTAAGTTAATGAGCGCTGAGTACGATGCAACTGAACTGGCTGCTGAAGCTGACGAAAAAGTTCGTACATTCCAAGCTGACGCTGCTCGTGAAGCGGGTGTGTTCCATCACTTGATCACACTTCCGACTTACCACACAGCTGCACTTTCTACTCATGAGCTTGCTCAAGGTTACTTCGGTACTGAAGGTATGTTGGCTTATGTTGCTGGCGTACAACGTAAAGAAATCCGCGGCGGTATCGCATGTGTTAAACACCAAGCAATGGCTGGTTCTGACATCGGTGATGACCACAAAGAAATCTTCGCTGGTGACAATGCATTGAAAGCTGGTGATGATTCTAAAAACACAATGAACCAGTTCAGCGCTTAATCCGCTCAATTGATTCACCAAAAAACCCTGCAGATGCAGGGTTTTTTGTTTGGAAAAATGCTATTAATAAATAGGGAAGAGCAATCTCAAGAATATGCTCAAGAGGGATTATCCATAATTTCTCCATGATTGGTTTTTATCGCAGTTTTTATGTGTTTAATTCTTGCATTCTAGTGCTATGTCACTGAATATTTGGATATAGCATGCTTATGTTCTGCATCAATTTACCCCTATTTAATTAAAAGTGACCCGGACTTATGCTGTCTAAATTTTTTATCCACCGCCCGATCTTCGCTGGGGTACTGGCGATTGTTGTCATGGCAATCGGCTTGTTCGCAGTGATGAACCTGCCAGTGGAACGTTATCCGGACATTGCCCCGCCAAGGATAACGGTGGCAGCAACTTATAGCGGTGCTTCTGCAGAAACTGTGGAAGAAAGTGTGACTCAAGTGCTGGAACAGCAAATCAAAGGCATTGATCATCTGCTGTATTTCAGTTCGAGTAGTGATTCTTCAGGGCGCAGCCGGGTCAGTATTAGCTTTGAAAATGGCACCAACCCAGATACTGCACAGGTTCAGGTACAAAATGCGATTAATGGGGTACTAAACCGATTACCGGAAGATGTACAACGCCAAGGCGTTAATGTCTTTAAATCGCTCGGTGATACCCATATGGTGATCAGCCTGTATGATGAGTCGGGGCGCAGCAACAATATTGAACTTTCCGACTATCTGATGACCCATCTGGAACAGGACATTTCCCGGATTGAAGGCATTGGTGAGGTGGATGTTTTTGGTTCACAATATGCGATGCGGATCTGGCTGAATCCGGCAAAATTAAAACAATATAACCTGATGCCAAGTGATGTGCGTGCTGCGATTGAAGCCCAGAATACTCAGGTCGCTGCTGGTGCGATTGGTGATCTTCCAGCCATAGACGAGCAATACCTGAATGCCAAAGTTACTTCGGGTTCACGGCTAAAAACTGTAGAAGAATTCCAGAATATTATTGTCAAATCGGATCGTGCCGGCAGCTTTATTTATTTGAAAGATATTGCGCGGGTAGAACTGGGTGCTGAAAATTATCAGTCTTATAGTACCAATAATGGTTATCCATCAGCAGGTCTGGGTATTTCACTGGCCTCAGGGGCCAATGCCATTGCCACCTCTAATCTGATTAAGGCTGAAATTGCCCGTATTTCCCAGCAATTGCCTGAAGGCTATAAAATTGCTTACCCACGTGACAATACGCCTTTTGTACAAGAATCAATTAAAGAAGTGATCAAAACCCTGATCGAAGCCGTGATCTTGGTCATCATTGTGATGTTCATTTTCTTGCAGAACTGGCGTGCCACTTTGATTCCTACCGTGACTGTTCCAGTGGTGATTTTGGGTACGATGGCGGTGCTGTATGCACTGGGTATGAGTATCAACACCTTAACCTTATTTGCGCTGGTTCTGGCGATCGGCCTGTTGGTGGATGATGCGATTGTTGTGGTGGAAAACGTCGAACGGTTGATGCATGAAAAGCAACTGTCTGCCAAGGACGCGGCCCTGGAATCCATGCAGGAAATTAGTGGAGCACTGATCGGGATTACTTTGGTTTTGACCGCAGTCTTTATTCCGATGGCTTTCTTTGGTGGTTCGACTGGCGTGATCTATCGCCAATTTTCTATCACTTTGGTTGCGGCCATGTCGCTGTCCTTAATGGTGGCATTGATTCTAACCCCAGCATTGTGCGCGCTTATTCTAAAACCGAATCCTAAACCGGCAAAATGGGCATCCTGGTTTAACCAGAAACTGGATCATTTAAAACATCGTTATCTGAATTTGTCTAAACTCACGATTCAGCGTCAGGCGATTTGTCTACTATTGTTTGCTGGATTGATCGGTGTGTTTGCGCTGTTCTATCGTGCTTTGCCGACCAGTTTCTTGCCGAGTGAGGATCAGGGGATCTTAAGCTTGCAAATCAAATTGCAGGAAGGCGCTCCGATGAAAAATACCATTCATATCGGTGAAGAAGTCCGTAAGTATTTTCTGGATCAGGAACAAGCTAATGTCAATCTGGTGATGATCCGTTATGGGCGAAATTTCTCTGGAACTGGTCAGAACCTTGCGACCGGTTTTGTAGCGTTGAAACATTGGGATGAGCGTTCCGGTCAGGACAATACTGCACAAGCGATTCGTGAACGGGCCTTGAAGCATTTTCAAAGTAATCGCAATGCACAAATTAATGTGTCCATGCCAGCTTCAGTCAATGGTCTGGGACAAACCGATGGTCTGGATTTCTGGATTCGAGATATCAATGGCAATGGCCGGCAATATCTGGAACAGCAATTTAAAGCGCTGGAAGCTCGGGCGGGCAACTATACAAGCTTTGAAAATCTGGGTAAACGTTCTAATCCTGACAAAGCAGAGCTACGTGTCAATATTGATCAGAAGCAGGCCATGGCCAACGGTCTGACCCAATCGGCAATCAACAGTACTTTATCCAGTGCCTGGGGAGGCAGTTATATCAATGACTTTATTGATCGCGGCCGGATTAAACGGGTGATTATGCAGGGTGATGCTGAATTCCGTTCTAAGCCGGAAGATCTGGCACAGTGGCATGTGCGCAATGACCAGAATCAGATGGTGCCTTTCAGCAACTTCTCGCAAGTAGGCTGGAGTGGTGGCCCTGAAGTGGTCAACCGCTTTATGGGTTATACCGCATTGCAAATGGAAGCGGATCGGGCTAAAGATAGCAGTTCCGGTCAGGCCATGCAGGATGTGGAAGCTTTGGTTGCCGAGCAGGAAGGGGTGGATGTGGTCTGGAGCGGTCTTTCTTTCGAGGAAAAACAGTCCAATAATCAGGCGATCTGGCTGTATCTGATTTCAATTGGTTTTATTTTTCTTTGTCTGGCGGCTTTATATGAAAGCTGGAGCATTCCAACCGCCGTGATGTCAGCTATTCCACTCGGGATTGGCGGCAATATTATTTTCAGTTATCTGGCTGGTTTCCCGAATGATATCTATTTCCAGATTGCCTTGCTGACTACCATTGGTCTGTCCTGTAAGAATGCCATTCTGATTGTGGAATTTGCTTCATTAGCGCAGCAACAAGGTAAATCGGTAGTAGAAGCCGCACTAGAAGGTGCGTCTTTACGTCTACGTCCAATTTTGATGACTTCTTTGGCCTTTGGCGCAGGGATTTTACCGCTGGTCTTTGCTACAGGCGCTGGTGCGGTGAGTCGTCAGGAAATTGGTGTGAGTGTATTTGGTGGTGTCATTTTTGGAACATTGCTGGTGCTGATTTTTATTCCATTTATGTATGTTTTAATTCGTCGACTCATCATCAAAAAATCGCGTGCTTAAAATAAAGGAAAACTCTAGAGCTGAAAAATCCCCGTTTATACGGGGATTTTTTTATCGCCAAAACTCGTCCAATGACTGGTTGCGTTTTCAGCATGGTGTGAAAATTGCTATAAAAATCATCTATTCATACAAGAATGTGTCGTGAGAATGCATCTGATGGGGATTTTTATTCATGTTGTCACACTTTTTTATTTATCGACCTAAATTTGCAGCCGTGATTGCCATTATCATGATGGTATTAGGAATTTTTGCACTGCAAAAAATTCCCATTGAGCATATGCCGAATATGGACGCACCTGCGTTAGGGGTTTCTGCGGGGTATCGTGGTGCATCTGCGGAAACCGTTGAGCAATCGGTCACGCAAATTTTAGAACAAGCGGTAAAAGGCATTGAAGGTTTGGAAAGCTTTCAGTCCAACAGTAGCGTGGGACGTGCAAATCTGACCCTGTCGTTTGAGCAAGGCGTGGATCTCGATCAGGCACTGTTGCAAGTGCAAAATGCGGTCAATGGTGTGCTAAGTCGATTGCCTGAAGAAACCCAGCAAAATGGAGTGGCTGTTTATAAACAAGGTTATGATCAATTTGCATTACTGAGTTTATATGATGAATCAGGGAAGGCGACACCGACAGAGCTTGCTGACTATTTAATGGTGCATGTCGAACCGCGTTTTTCCCGTATTGACGGAATGGGTGAGGTGGAGCTTTATGGCGCAGGCTATGCGATGCGCATTTGGCTCAATCCACATAAACTACGCCAATTTAATCTGATGCCGAGTGATATTCGCAATGCAGTCGAGGCACAAAATGCACCACTTGTGTCAGGTTCTATTGGTGGATTACCGACAGCACAAGATCAATACATGAATGCTAAGGTCAGTGCGGATTCACGTTTAAGTAGCATTGATGAATTTGAAAAAATTATTGTGAAAACAACAGATTCAGGTTCGGTCCTGTACTTGAAAGATGTCGCACGTGTTGAATTAGGGGCAGAAAGTTATAATCATTTAAATTATACCAACGGTCATTTATCCGCTGCATTATCGATTCAATTGGCACCACGGAGTAATGCCATTGCGGTTTCAGAGCAGATGCAAACGGTATTGAAAAATGCCCAAGCCAATTTGCCTGCACATTATCAATTACGTATGACCATGGACAAAACCCCATTTATTACCAGTTCAATTGAACAAGTCGCGAAAACTCTGGTCGAAGCGATGGTACTGGTGGTTTTGGTGATGTTTATCTTCCTGCAAAACTGGCGTGCCACTATTATTCCTGCAGTCACGATTCCGATTGTAGTTTTAGCCACATTTGCGGTGCTGTATGTATTGGGAATGAGCTTAAACAGTTTTACCTTGTTTGCCCTGATTTTGGCGATTGGCCTGTTGGTCGATGATGCCATTGTGGTCGTGGAAAACATTGAACGTTTGATGCATGAAGAACATTTGGATGCTCAGGCTGCAGCTTTAAAGTCAATGAAGGAAATTAGCGGTGCATTGATCGGGATTACGTTGGTCTTAACGGCTGTATTTATTCCCATGGCATTTTTTGGAAGTATGACAGGGGTCATCTATCGTCAGTTTTCCATCACGTTGGTCGTGGCAATGCTACTTTCTTTATTGGTGGCACTTATCATCACCCCTACATTTGCAGCGCAACTGCTAAAGCGTCAACCATATCAACCAAAATGGGCACAGCGTTTTAATCGTGGCATGGATAAGCTCACCATGCGTTACCAAAAGCTCTCTGTACGTAGCATGCAGTTTAAAATGACGATGTTGGCTGTATTTAGTATATGTGTTTTAGGCTTTGGCTGGCTTTATAAAACCTTGCCCGAAGGCTTGATGCCAACGGAAGATATGGTCTTTGTCATGGGTCAAATTGTGATGCCGGGTAATGCACCACGTTCTGAGATAGAAAAAGTCGGGCGTGAAGTCCAAGACTATTTAATGCAGCATGAATCTGAGCGCATCCAGAGCATTGGGATTTGGTATAGTGGAAACAATGTTGGAGTTGGGCCTTATCGTGGTCAGCTTTTTGTCGTATTAAAGGACTGGGCAGCGCGTAAAAATCCTGAAGATACCGTCTTTGCCATTGTAGATCGTGCACAAAAGCACTTTGCCAATCATGCCAATGCCCAGATTTTCTTTATGGCGCCTTCTATGTCAAGTAATGGACGTGTGGTCGACTTCTGGTTACAAGATCTAGATTCAAGGGGTAGCGAGTTTTTACAGCAATCCTTCTCTGAGATTGAAACCCGTGCCAAAGCAAAATCATCGATTGAATATTTACAACTTGATGTACCCAAAGAAAGTGCAGAGCTGAATATTAAACTGGATATAGAACGTTTACTCAAATATGCCGTACCTCAGCAAAGTTTTAACAGTACGTTGGCTGCGGCTTGGAGTGGTACTTATATCAACGACTTTATTGATCGTGGGCAAATCAAACGGGTCATCATGCAAGGCGAAGCGGAGTTCCGTTCTAAACCTGAAGATTTGGCACATTGGCATGTCCGTAATAGCAAAGGCGAAATGTTATCGTTTAATCAATTCACTACGCTGAATTGGCAAGGTGGACCGAATAGTATCAACCGTTATATGGGCTATAACGCCGTGCCTGTATATGCAGGTATTCCCAAAGATCAATTTTCGGGTCAAACCATGCAAGATGTCGAAGCTTTAGTCGATGAACAAGACGGAGTAAATTTGGCCTGGAGTGGAGCCGCCTTAGAAGAAAAACGTAGCAGTGGGCAAGCTATTTTCTTGTATCTAATTTCGATTGCCTTTATTTTCTTATGTTTAACGGCACTCTATGAAAGCTGGACGATTCCTGCTGTGGTGTTGACCGCGATTCCTCTGGGCGTGGGAGGAAGTATTCTGTTCTGTGTCTGGTTTGGTTTTGCGAACGATATTTACTTCCATATTGCCTTGTTGACGACCATCGGTCTGTCCTGTAAAAATGCCATTTTGATTGTAGAGTTTGCCGCACAAGCAGAGCGGATAGGTCATACTCCGGTTCAGGCCGCGATAATGGCTGCGGGCTTACGCTTGCGTCCTATTCTCATGACCTCCATTGCATTTGCAGCGGGTGTATTGCCTTTGATGTTTGCCACGGGCGTCAGTGCAATCAGCCGGCAGGAGATTGGCAGTAGTGTTTTTGGTGGGGTGCTATTTGCTACTGTCCTGGTACTGCTGTTTATTCCCTTTATGTATGTATTGATCCGTAGTCTCATGATTAAAAAAACGGTTTCTCAATCAGTGGTGATAGAGCATCCATCTTTAGAAAGTGAACAAGCCTGACTCAGTCAGGCTTTTTTCTGGCTAAATATCGAGGAATTGATTTATACAAAAAATATCGTCATATTGCAGCATGATCATTAAAATTATTCACATGAAAAATTAGGATACATAGGGATCAGGACAAACATCTCTTGAATGCCAGACTTTTATAATGAGCTGCTTATGCCGACAATTTCAGAAAAAATCCAGCATATCCAACAACAATTACATTCTGAAAATCACGACATCGCTGTAGGTTTACTCAGTCAGCTGAATGTCGCCGATCAGGCGCGCATTTTAAGTCGTTTAGATGCTCGGCAACAGGCCCGAATTTTAAGGGAACTGAATGAACCAAGCTTGGTCTATGCTTTTATGCCCCTAGGGCAGCAGTTAAACGTGGCACAGCACTTATCTATTTCAGAACTTGTTCCCATTCTGGATGCAATGCCCTCTGATGATTTTGTCGATATTTATAAGCAGTTTTCGCCGCCGCTACAGCTGCAATTGATGGGCGCATTATCTGAAGAATCCCAGCAAACCCTCAAAGATCTGGCCATCTATCCGGAAGGTACAGCGGGTGCCATGATGAGCTCACGTTTTGTGACGCTATCACCCGATTTAACCATGGATGAAGCGATACAGGCTTTACGTGTAGTGGCCGCGGGGCAGGAAACCCTGTATCTGATATATATTGTCGATGCAGAAAAACGGCTGATCGGTGTGATTTCCCTAAGGCAGATCATTCAGGCCTTAGCTGAGCTGAGCATTGCCGAAGTGATGCAACGTGACGTCATTTCTGCCCAGGTAACAGATGATCAGGAAATTGTGGCTAGAGCCTTGGCCTATTATGATTTTATTGCTCTGCCTGTAGTTGATGCACAGCAAAAACTCTTAGGAATTGTTACTTATGACGATGCTATGGACATTGTCGAAGCCGAAACTACTGAAGATATTTTAAAGTCGGGTGCAGTGACGCCGTTGACTGAATTGAGCCTTAAAACTGCCCCGATTTTGACCCTGTATCAGAAGCGGGTCTTTTGGCTGGTCATTCTGGTTTTTGGCAGTCTGCTCTCTGGAATCGGGATTGCACACTTTGAAGAGATCATTGCCGCACATATCGTGCTGGTATTTTTCTTACCGCTTTTGGTGGGCAGTGGCGGGAATGCTGGTTCGCAATCAGCCACCTTGATGGTGCGTGCTCTGGCCACAGGCGATGTCGAATTTAAGGACTGGTTTAACCTGCTCAGTCGAGAATCTCTGGTGGCGCTTTGTTTGGGCGGCACCATGGCGATTGCGGTATCCATTCTGGGTTATATTCGGGGAGATATCATGGTCGCTGTGGTGTTGGCCATCAGCATGCTCGGGATTGTGTTGATGGGCTGCCTGATTGGCATGAGTCTGCCTTTTATTTTAAATAAACTCAAACTTGATCCTGCCAGTGCCTCGGCGCCGTTGGTAACTTCCATCTGCGATGCCACCGGTGTGATTCTGTATTTATTCGTTGCTTCCAAATTATTGTTTTAATTCACAGATTGATACAACAGCCTAGAAAAAATACTTTATGCTCAAGAAAATCAGCATTATTTCTGGAATAACTTATGCCTGAGCCTGGACAAAAAACAAAACTAAGCCAACAAGAGGTGATACGTCTGGAACGTGATCTGGCCAAGTTCGCCAATATGATGGATTCCCTGGTACGTATTCCATTTACCAAGCAAGGGGTGGGGGCAGACGCAGCTTTGAGTACGATTCCGGTTGCTGGAGATATTGCCGGTTTTGTGCTGACCTGTTATGCCATTCATAAGGCCAAACAGATCGGGGTACCGAGTGCCAAACTCAATCCGGTCATGAAGCTGGCAGTAATGGATGCAGTGGTTGGATTTATTCCTGTGGCTGGTACCGTTTTTGATATTTTTATCCAGCCGAGTCGCAAGGCGCTGGATGTCGTGCATCTGCATATCCGTGAGGAATATCAGATTAATAGCGATCGACATGTGGTGCATCCATTTTTGCATGAAAGTCTGGAACGCAAACAACAGCAATCTGCATTCTGGCGCAATCCTGTAGTGGCCTGGATCTGGATTCATATTCCGGATATTTTAGGCACTTTATTCCTGATTGTATTTATCTTCGCGATCGGGTGGGGTGCTATGGCGCTGTATCAATGGTTCAGCCAATGATAGGTCAGCTAAAGAATAATTAAATCCAATAAAAAAGCCTGCAATTGCAGGCTTTTCTTGAATCAAAACTCAAGTTTTACTTAAGCACAATCAAGTTGTTGCAATGCAGCGACACGCTGTTCGATGCTTGGATGCGTCTGGAACAATGCAGCAAGGCTAAAGCCTTCTTCTTTACCCGCAGAAATCGCAAATGCTTTCATTTCTTTCGGCATGGCATCCGGCATTTCAGATTCTGCCTGTAAGCGCAGTAATGCTGAAATCATGGCTTGTTTACCTGCCAAACGTGCGCCTGCTTCATCAGCACGGTATTCACGATGACGAGAGAACCACATCACAATCGACGACGCAAGAATACCGAACACGATATCCAGCACAATAGTAATCACGAAATAGGCAATACCCGGTGCTTCACCTTCTTCACGACCAAAGACATTGCGGTCAATAAAATCACCTGCGACACGTGCGAAGAACATCACGAAGGCGTTCACAACACCTTGGATCAGTGCCAGAGTGACCATGTCGCCATTGGCAACGTGACCAATCTCATGCGCCAATACTGCACGAAGTTCGTCTTTGTTCATACGCTCAAGCAAGCCGGTTGATACCGCAACGAGAGCATCGTTTTTGTTCCAGCCGGTGGCAAAGGCATTGGACTGGTAAGAAGGGAAAATACCCACTTCCGGCATTTTAATGCCTGCACGCTGAGAAAGTTGTGCAACTTCTTGGAGCAACCAGGCTTCAGCTTGGTTACGAGGTGCATTCGGGTCAATCAGTTCAGTACCCGTGGTCTTTTTCGCCATCCATTTAGACATGAACAGGGAAATCATTGAGCCGACCATACCGAACACAAAACAGATGACCAACAGGTTGCCTAGATTCAAGCCACCTGCGCCATGGTAACTACCGACACCGAAGAGTGACAAGATAATGCCAGCTACAACCAGTACCGCGAGGTTGGTTAGCAAGAACAAACCAATCCGCATCATTGAGAAATCCTCTTATTACAGAAAAATAATCTGATTATTAAATGTAAATCATTGAAATCAATATGCGGTGAAATCGAGAAGAATTCAAGGAAAAAATAGCATTTGGCTACAAAAAACACAGGATATTTTTTGTACAAATAAAAACATAGGTCTTTAAAAACAAAGCTGTTTAGGAATTATTCACTTAAATATATTTTTGCAGATGCTGACGCATTGGCGGTGGCATAAGAGCCTGCCGGTGCATCGGTGAAACTGCCATCCGCTTGAGCAATGATCTGACGCTGATACTTGGCAGCCTGAATATTGGAAGCTGTGGTGGTTCCAGTCGAATAATTGTCAGAACTGGCAATCACACGGCCAGTACCAGAAGATGCTGTATAGGTAGAACTAGTATTGCCAATTCCCTGAGCATATAAGTTCTGATAACGGCTGCTGACACGACGGACATAGTCCTGAGTTTCACGAAACGGTGGCACACCCTTATATTTGGCAACATTACCTTCACCGGCATTATAGCCTGCCAGTGCCAAGGTGGTGTTGCCATTAAAATGTTTCAATAACCAGGCCAGATATTTGGCACCTGCCATAATATTCTGCTGCGGGTCATAAGCATTGCTGACATTAAAACGACGGGCAGTCGCGGGCATGAGTTGCATTAAGCCCTGTGCACCGACTGGAGAACGTGCCTGCACATTAAAACCGGATTCGGTATGCATCACGGCTTTAATCAAGCCTTCAGATACACCATAGGTTTGTGCTGCCTGACGGATGATCGAGTCATAGGCATTTTTATTTTTACTATAACTTGGCAATACCGAAGCTTCACTTGAACCCCAGTTGCTATAACTGTGAATATTGCTGTCTGGATAATAGGTTTTCTTTTCTACCTGTAGATGGTTATAGCGACTTTTCTTATTGGTCAATAAAGTACTGCCATTACTGTCACGTAATTGATAGATCGTTTGACCGGCATAAGCAAAATGACAACAGCTTGCTAATAGCAAACCACTGATCCCATAACGCCCCAAAACATACACATTTATTTTCATTGTTTATATTAAGTAAACACAAGCGAGAAAAATTCAATAAAGAGTTTAACAAAAAATTACGGAATGAAAAGACTTGTGCGCTGCATTTATAAACGAGTTTGTAAATGCAAGTCATTTTTTACATTTTAGCAGTAGAAAAAAAAATATGATTTAATTTAAAACCTTAGGCTTGACAGGTTTAACTAATTGATTTTTATAAATAATTAAATTGATCAAAAAATGATCAATTCAAAGAAAAGCCTTATCTTTTGAGCCGGACAAGTTGTCAAGTCTGTTTCAATCCACAAAGTTATCCACAGCTTTTGTGGACAACTGTGGAAAAGTCCAAAAGATAAGCATCTTGACTAAAAAATGAACGCAATCGTTCAATATATCAATCTAAATAAAACATGAAAATGAAACTAATAAGACATTTTCATGAAAATAAATTCTTTTGATGCGATAGCGGTCTGAATCGGCTAAAATTGCGCGGTATTTTTTTTATGGGTTAATCTCGTCTATGTACTCGCCAGTTGAGTCCGAACAAGGATTTAATTTCAAACCTGAACTGCCAACAAGCTCAGCCTACTACCGTTTGTTGAAGAAGCTTCGCCGCCAGGTCGGACATGCCATTCGTGACTTCAAGATGATTGAAGAAGGCGATAAGGTCATGGTGTGTATTTCTGGTGGTAAAGACAGTTATACCCTGTTGGATATCCTGCTACAGTTCAAGCGCATCGCACCGATCAATTTCGATGTAGTGGCTGTAAATCTGGATCAGAAACAGCCAGGCTTCCCTGAAGATGTTCTACCGCGTTATTTAGAAGAAAATAATATTCCGTATTACATTCTGGAAAAAGACACCTACAGCATTACCAAAAAACTGACGCCAGAAGGCAAAACCTATTGTGCAGTCTGTTCGCGTTTGCGTCGTGGTTCTTTATACGGTTTTGCGCAGGAAATTGGCGCGACCAAAGTTGCTTTAGGCCATCATCGTGATGATATCCTGGCGACTTTCTTCCTGAACCTGTTCCATGGCGGCAGCTTGAAAGCTATGCCACCAAAACTGTTGTCTTCAGACAAAAAGAACATTCTGATTCGCCCACTGGCCTATGTGGAAGAAAAAGACATCATCAAATATGCAGAAATGCGTCAATTTCCAATTATTCCATGTAATTTATGTGGCTCTCAGGACAACCTGCAGCGCGCAATTATCAATGACATGTTACGTGATTGGGATAAAGCACATCCAAAACGTCTGCACAGCATTTTTGGCGCATTGCAAAATGTTTCGCCATCGCAGCTGGTCGATCGTGAATTATTTGATTTTGAAGTGCTGGACAGCCAGCGTGAATTCGACTTCAAAGGCGGTGATTCAACTGAAGAAGCTGTGGAAGGCGAGAACCGTCGGATCAATATGGTCAATCTGGGCTTTGCTGCAGACTAATTTTAGAACGTGTAGACATCAGCCCGCGGGTTGATGTCTGCTTATAAACATAAATAAAAATAGAACTACAAAAATTGAACGGCGCGTACAAAATTCGTTAGCCTTTGCGCTAATGATCATGATATAACAAAGCACAAGCATAATAGCTTCAACATGATGTCGTCTGGATAGTCGACACAAATGAACAAATAATTTGAGGAAAGATCATGCCTGCTTTTTTAACTGATGATTGGTTTTCAACTGTAGAAACTCTAACTGCGCAAGCTGGCGATTTGAATTTGCCACCAGCTTTGGCGAACCTTGCGATTAATTTGGTTGTAGCGGACACTACAGGTAATACTGAACTATCTTTAGATGGTGGGGCAATCAAGAAAGGTTTGTCTTCAAATGCCAAAACCACGCTGAATATGGATGGCGAAACTCTACGCAAAGTTTTCCTGGAGTTTGATATGGCGGCTGCGATGCAGGCCTTCATGACAGGTAAAATCAAAGTACAGGGTGATATGTCACAATTGATGGCACTTCAGACTGCAAAACCAAGTCAGGAACAAAAAGATTTGTTCAAGAAAGTGCTTGAAAATACCACGGCTTAATTCTGCTAAGACATTAGCCTGAATGAAGACCAAAAAAGCTTACCCTGAGGTAAGCTTTTTTTATGGCATTTTGATTAACGCTAAGATTTCAGCTTAGATATTCACCAATTGCGGTGTAGTCTTGATATGCTCCAGATAAGCACGAATACGGGTTACATATTGCACCGCTTGACGGTAACGACCATTATTGGCCTTATTCTGATCCAGATAGGCATATAAGTTCACCCAGTTATTCGGGTTCTTGCCTTGCGACTGAATGCGCTTTTGCAACTGATTCACTGCACCTGGACCCATATTATACGCTACCAGTGCAAACCAGTTCCGATCTGGAAAAGGAATATGCTCATAGCGACTAAGCATTTGATCATAATACTTGGCACCACCCTGAATACTTTGAGCAGGATCGGTACGGTTACTCACGCCCATGGCTTTTGCTGTACTGTTGGTCAGCATCATCAAACCACGCACACCCGTCGGAGAAACTGAATTCGGTTTCAGATAAGATTCCTGATAACCAATGGCCGCCAGTAAATGCCAATCCAGATCATACTGCTGCGCTGTCTGTTTAAAACTCGCTTCATAGATCGGCAGGCGATTGTTCAAATCACGTTGAATGGTGGTCCAGGATTCCTCTTTCACCACATTCTGATTATAAAATGAAGCAAGCTGCTTGATGGCACCACTTTGTTTACCTTTGCAGACAAAAGCACTGGCCGTCTGGCTCAAAGGATCTGTAGCAGATTTAAATACTAGGTTTAAATTGGTATTCAAGCCATTACTCGACAGAATCGATTCATCGCCACAAGTGGCTGAGAATGACGTCAAACGCTTGTTTTCAATGGTGCGTATATCGGTAGTTGTCATAGCCAGATTGGCTTTACCCTGAGCAACCCATTGTAGTGCCGTATTATTATCAGGAACGATTTTAAAATCGAGCTTTACATTCAGATTGTTGGCATAGTTACGAACCAGATCATAACCGAAGCCATGTAGATGTTGTCCATCCTGGAATACGGTAGTCGGATTTTCAACCGCAACCACGGTCAACTTATTGCTATTGACCACATGATCAAACTGAAGTGTGGTCTTACTTGCATTGATACTGTGTAGGGGAATAAATGCAGTGCTCAGTACAAGTACTTTCAAAGGGAGAGAAGAAATTACAGATCTTAGGCAAAGCCTCGACCCAGTGGATGAACTACTGTGCATGTTGTCTCCGCTACAAGTAATTTATGCCCTAAAAATCACAGCCAATAAAGCCAGAAATTTTAACAGTTTGATAAATTCAATAAGGGTTGGGCAGTCATGACGTCATTCAAAATGACAAGAGATTTAAAGATAATTATGTAGAAAAACTACATAGATTAAAAAGTAAGCATTTCCGGGAGTTGCTGGCATATTAATGATCTGAAAAACGATTGTCAAATTTTGTACACAAATTATTTTTAAAAATAATTTTAAGATATTGAAATATAGGGTTAATTTTTTTGGAATTTTGCCATTGTGTTAAAATGGTAAATAAAATAAGCTGTTTGTAAGTTAAAACACTGAAAATATGATCAGCAAGACGTATGAAATCCAACTTAATCACCCGTGCTGGACACGATAAATTGGTGGCAGAACTTAAGAATCTCTGGCATGAAGAGCGCCCTGAAATTACCAAAAAAGTAAACTGGGCCGCTAGTCTCGGCGACCGTTCTGAAAATGCAGACTACCAATATAACAAGCAAATTTTGCGTAAAATTGATCGACGGGTCAGGTATCTCGGCAAGCGCCTCGAAGAGCTGAAAATCATCGATTTTTCCCCGGAGCAAGAGGGCAAGGTCTATTTTGGTGCCTGGGTGGACATTGAAAATGAAGAAGGTGAACAAAAAACTTTACGTATTGTCGGTGTAGATGAAATTTATGATCATCATCCGCAGCATATTTCGATCAGTTCACCGATGGCACGCGCGTTATTAGGCAAGCAGGTCGATGATGAGGCCGAGGTATTGACCCCCTCCGGCAAGAAACTTTGGTTCATCAACTCAATTCGTTATGAAAAGCCAGAAAATTCAGCAGATTAATATAATTGATTTTATTTTGTGCAGTTGATGCAGTGAAAGTATAAAAATATTTGCCAAGCGTGATTTTTGTTTATATCATGTCGGCCATGGAAGCGTGGCAGAGCGGTTTAATGCACCGGTCTTGAAAACCGACGAGGGTGTGAGTCCTCCGTGAGTTCGAATCTCACCGCTTCCGCCAAATTTTAAAAACCCCAGTCGAAAGATTGGGGTTTTTCTTTTTAGGCTGCAGATCTTGAATATTAAATTCTTCAGTCCTGAACTTAATTCATAAAATCTTGAAAAATGGACGTATCGGCCAAATATAGAGTCAGAGGCGTCAACGCGCTATCATACGCCCAAGCATCATATGGATCTCATTATGAAAATTGTCGCAGATGAAAATCTGGCATATACCGATTATTTCTTTTCCGAATTTGGTGATATTCAACATCGTGCAGGGCGAACCTTAAGTGCAGATGATGTCAAAGATGCCGACAGCCTGTTGGTACGTTCAGTGACTCAGGTCAATGAAGCACTGCTACAGAATAGTTCGATTAAATTTGTGGGCAGTGCCACCATTGGTACAGATCATTTGGATATTGCTGCATTAGAACAACATGGGATTCAGTGGAGTAATGCGGCCGGCTGTAATGCGCAAGCGGTGGCTGAATATGTCATTACCGCATTATTGCAGGTACGTCTTGAATTACTCGATGCCAATGCGACATTTACCTTGGGTATTGTCGGTTTGGGTAATGTCGGAACCCGTCTGGCTTATATGGCGAAACTTTTGGGCTGGCGCGTGATCGGTTGCGATCCTTTTGTGCAAAGAGAGCAGGTTGATCAAGTCGAATTTCATGAACTGCTGCAGCAGGCGGACGCCGTTTCAATTCATGTTCCTTTAACCAAAACAGGCATATATCCAACCTATCATTTATTTAATGCTACTGCGTTGGCAAAAATGCAGCCTGACGCGATCCTGATTAACTCAGCGCGTGGGCCAGTGATTGAAGAAACTGCCTTAATTCAAGATATTAAAGCGACACAACGCCCCGTAATTTTGGATGTTTTTGAGCATGAGCCGGTGATTTCAGCAGAACTTCTGAATCTGGTGACTTTGGTGACTCCGCATATTGCCGGCTATAGCCTGGAAGGCAAGGCACGTGGTACCCAGATGATTTACGAAGCTTTTTGTCAAACTTTCGGTTTTGCAGCCAATAAACAGTTTGAATCCCAGCTGCCTATCTGTGAGCAGTTTTTTCAGGGGCAGGATTTAAAAATGGCATTGCAACAGCATTTATCCCAAATTTATGACATTGCTCGTGATGATGCCAATCTACGTGCCTGTCTCAAAGAAGGCAAAATCGATCAGCAGGCATTTGATCATTTACGTAAAACCTATCCGCTGCGTCGTGAGTGGGCAGCACATGGTGGGCCGAAGGCATGACGATGACGTATCAACCCACTTGTGACCTTCAAGCCATGCGTGCACGGGCGACCTTATATCGTCAAATCCGTCAATTTTTCGCTGAGCGGGATGTATTAGAGGTGGAAACACCGATTTTGTCTCAAGCCGGTGTGACCGATGTGCATTTAGCCTCGGTACAGGCACAGCGCCATGTGCTGGGTAAACTGAATACGCATTATTTGCAGACCTCACCCGAATTTGCTATGAAGCGCTTATTGGCCAGTGGTAGTGGACCCATTTACCAAATCTGTAAGGTCTTCCGCAATGATGAGCATGGACGCAAGCACAATAGCGAATTCACCATGCTGGAATGGTATCGCCCGGGATTTAGCTTAAAAGATCTGATGTTTGAAGTATCGGATTTGCTGAATGTGACTTTGAAAGCACGTTTTGGCGAAATCCGTCCGACCATTCTAAGCTATAAACATGCTTTCATGGATCGTCTGGATCTCAATCCACTTCAAGCCACTTTACAGGAACTGAAAGATTGCTGCCGCCGCGTTGGACTCAATCTGGATTTAGGCGAGGATCGTCTCGGTTATATCGACCTGTTATTTTCACATATGGTTGAACCTAGTCTGGGTTTTGATACTGCAGTATTCCTGACTGATTTCCCCCCTGAAATGGCATCACTGGCCAAAACCCGAACCGATGAAGATGGTGAACTGGTCGCCGCACGTTTTGAATTGTATATCGAAGGTTTAGAATTGGCCAATGCCTATGATGAGCTGATTGATGCCGACGTGTTACGTTCGCGCTTTGAGGCGGATAATGCAGAACGGGCCAAGCTGGGCTTGCATGTCATGCCGATCGATAAATATCTATTGGCAGCTTTACCGAATATGCCGGAATGTTCTGGAATTGCCCTTGGAATTGACCGTTTGTTGATGATTGCAACCAATCAAATGAAACTGGAGCAAGTGATTACTTTTCCGGCAGATATTTCCTGATGGTACTGATCCAATATTTCTTAATTCCTTTTGTGATAAAGAGAAATTAAGCTATTAAAAAAGCACCCGAGGGTGCTTTTTTATTATTCAATTGTTGCGGTTTGTTGTGCTTTGAGTTCACCGAGTGCCTGAATCCGTCGTTCAATCAGCATTTCACCAATATCCGGACCCTGAATATCGGCAGGCAGGTCTTGTGCCTTGATGGCGCGTACGGTTTGCATGGCATCGAGGACATATTGTGCTTGTGGATAAGCACGATCTTCCAGACCTAGACGGCCACGTGAATCACATTCACACGCCTGGACGAAAGCTTCGACACGTTCAGGGCGACGTAACACATCCAGACGTTGCAATAATCGCCATAAGGTTCCCGGCTTAAGATTGAAGGCCTGATGGCATTTCAGATGCTCTTTGCACACCGCCAAAGCCAGCTGCTTGGTATACGTCGGCACTTTTAAACGGTCACACAGTTCATTCACTGGCTTGATGCCACGCTCTTCATGCATGATATGTCGCGGTAACTCTTCAACCGGCGTCAAAGCTTTTCCTAAATCATGCACTAAAACGGCAAAACGTACATCCAGACTATAGTTTTGACGACACGCCTGCTGCAAAGACATCATGGTATGAATGCCGCAGTCAATTTCGGGATGATATTCTGGGCGTTGTGGAATGCCATATAAGGCGTCAATCTCAGGGAATAGCACCTTTAAAGCACCACATTGACGTAATACTTCAAAATACACATCAGCATGACGTTCGGATAAAGCACGGGAAGTCTCTTTCCAGACGCGTTCAGGTGTCAATGCATTTAATTCACCGGTTTCAGTCAAGCGTTGCATTAACGCCAAAGTTTCATCGGCAATCACAAAGCCTGCACTGGTATAACGGGCAGCAAAACGGGCAATCCGCAGTACCCGTAATGGATCTTCGACAAAGGCATTGGAAACATGACGTAGAATCCGGTTTTCTAGATCCTGTTGACCACCATAGGGATCATAAACCTGGCCGGCATCATCCATGGCCATGGCATTAATGGTCAAATCGCGACGAATCAGATCCTGCTCTAGCGTAACGCTGACATCGGTATGAAACTCAAAACCATGATAACCGGCGCCAGATTTACGTTCGGTACGCGCCAGTGCATATTCTTCTTTTGTTTGGGGATGTAGAAAAACAGGAAAATCTTTGCCTACGGGCTGATAGCCTAAGTCAAGCATTTGCGCGGGAGTTGCACCAACGACCACATAATCTTTTTCGTGATAGGGGTGTCCGAGCAAATGATCTCGAACTGCGCCCCCTACTAAATAAACTTGCATGAAAAAACCTCTATTCTTACAAGCATCATGCTACAGAATAGAGGTTTTCTCAAGTTAAGAAACGAGGCTGATGCGTCGTTATCTTGTCATTGGCTTAAAGTGCATCTTGTTCCGCTTGCTGGATTTCTGCAACAGTGAGTGCGGTCATGTTGATTACACGACGCGTAGTCGCAGTCGGCGTCAAAATGTGCACAGGTTTCGCAGCACCCAACAGAATTGGACCAATCGTTACGTTGTTGCCTGAAGTTGCCTTTAACAGGTTAAACGAGATATTGGCAGCATCCAGATTCGGCATGATCAGCAAGTTTGCAGAGCCTTTGAAACGTGAATTCGGGAATGCAAACTGACGAATGTTCTCATCCAGTGCAGCATCACCGTGCATTTCACCTTCAACTTCCAGCTCAGGCGCGATTTCAGACAGGATGTCATACACCTTACGCATTTTTTGCGCGCTGGCATCATGCTGGTCTGAACCAAAGCTTGAATGAGAAAGCAGGGCAATACGTGGTGTCATACCAAAACGGCGAACTTCTTCAGCAGCCAGAATGGTCATTTCAGCCAGCTGTTCAGCCGTTGGATTAGTATTGACATACGTATCGGCAATGAACAGGTTACGGTCTTCAAGCATCAAGGCATTCAAGGTAAAGAAAGTGTTATGACCATCTTTCTTGCCAATGATGTTGCTGACGAAGTCCAGGTGAATATCGTAGCTTGAATACGTACCACACAGCATACCGTCTGCCATACCATGTTTCACAAGCATCGCTGCGATCAGGGTCGAGCGACGACGTGCTTCACGCTGTGCATATTCAGGCGTTACACCCTTACGCTGCATGATGTTGTAGTAATCATCTGCAAACATTTCATAGTTCGGGTTCTTTTCCTGATCGACGATAGTGATATTCACACCATCTTCAAGACGCAGACCCAATTTTTTGATGTTGGCTTCAATGACAGCTGGACGGCCTACCAGAATCGGAATTGCCAAACCGTCATCTACCGCGATTTGAACTGCGCGAAGTACACGCAGGTCTTCACCTTCTGCATAAGCAATACGTTTAGGATCAGATTTAGCCTGTTCAAAGATTGGTTTCATCATGAATGCAGAGTTGTAGACAAACTCAGACAAACGTTGACGATAATGCGAGAAATCCGTGATTGGACGTGTTGCCACGCCAGAATCCATTGCTGCTTGTGCAACAGCAGGTGCGATTTCTAGAATCAAACGTTGATCCAGTGGGCCCGGAATCAGGTATTCACGGCCAAATGATGCCGATTTTTCACCATAGGTTGCCGCATCAGCTTCAACGTGTGCCATACGTGCAATCGCGTGGACACAGGCAATTTTCATTTCTTCGTTAATGGTGGTTGCACCAACGTCCAGCGCACCACGGAAGATGTACGGGAAGCACAGTGCGTTATTCACCTGGTTCGGATAGTCAGAACGGCCGGTTGCCATAATCACGTCATCACGGACTTCATGTGCATGTTCAGGCAGAATTTCTGGATCCGGATTCGCCAAGGCAAAGATGATCGGATCTTCAGCCATGACCTTGACCATTTCTTTGGTCAAAATACCTGCAGCAGAAAGACCGAGGAACATGTCTGCGCCTGCAATCACGTCACCAAGCTGAGTAGCTTCGATGTCTTGTACATAGGCTTTCTTAGATTCATCCAGGCCTTCACGATGTGTAGTCAGCAGACCGCGTGAATCGGCAACGATGATATTCTCTTTTTTAGCACCCAAAGCGCAAAGCAGATTCAAACAAGACAGTGCAGCAGCACCCGCGCCTGAGGCCACGATCTTGATGTCTTCAATTTTTTTGCCATTGATTTGCAACGCGTTGAGGAGCGCAGAACCGACAATAATCGAAGTACCGTGCTGATCATCATGGAATACCGGAATATTCATGCGTTCACGCAATTTCTGCTCGATATAGAAACACTCTGGCGCCTTGATATCTTCAAGGTTAATCCCGCCGAAAGTCGGTTCTAATGCAGCGACAATATCCACAATCTTGTCTGGATCATTTTCAGCAATTTCGATATCGAATACATCAACGCCAGCAAATTTTTTGAATAATACGCCTTTACCTTCCATCACCGGTTTAGAAGCCAAAGGACCAATATTACCCAGGCCAAGCACGGCAGTACCGTTGGTCACGACAGCAACCAGGTTGCCACGTGCCGTATACAATGCAGCAGTTGAAGGATCGCGTTCAATCTCAAGACATGGTGCAGCTACGCCAGGCGAGTAAGCAAGGGCCAAGTCACGTTGGTTGACCAATTGTTTGCTTGGTGTAACGCTGATTTTCCCCGGGGTAGGAAACTCGTGATAATAAAGGGCCTGTTGCTTTAAAGATTGTTCGTCCATCAGTCTCTCGATCGTTGTAAAGATTACCCGGTCAGCGGGCAAAGAATTTATTTATGTTCCTGAATATACCATTTGTTAGCCAGTTCGGACAGACAAAGACGACCGTTTTTCCAACAAACTTATTGTGGTCGGGTATGGACTTAGACTTGAGATATATAAGTCTGATGTGTCTTGTCTCGCACTAAATAAGCGGTTGCATCCTGCTCAGGAAGCGGTTTGGAAAATAAGTAACCCTGGGCAATATCACAGTCTAAATCACGTAGATATTCTAGCTGTTCTTCAGTCTCGATCCCTTCCGCGACCACGGTCATGCCCATGGCTTTACCCATGGCCACCATGGCGCTGACAATCGCTGCCTGTTTGTTTTCCCCAATCTTGCAAACAAAACTGCGATCAATTTTTAAGGTATCAATTGGAAAATCAGCAAGATAGGAGAGAGAAGAATAACCTGTACCGAAATCATCTAGGGCAATATGAATATGTCGCTGTTTAATTTCATTCAGCAGGTTTTTGACCGCTTCCGAATTTTCAATTAAAGAAGATTCGGTAATTTCCAGCTCCAGGCTGGCGCCAGAAATATGGTTGTCTGCAATGGCTTGGTCCAGATCATCAAGTAATTGACCACGACGCAATTGCTGCGCCACGATATTGACTGATATACAAATATGATTAAAGCCCAGATCATTCCATTGGCGAATCTGTTTAGCGGCCTGCTGGATCACCAGACGGCCAATGTCTGAAATCAGGCTGGTCTGTTCAGCTAACGGTATAAATAGGCCTGGTGCGATAATGCCTTTTTCTGGATGGTTCCAGCGAATCAGCGCTTCGAAGCCATAAATGCTTTGATCGCTGAAATTGATTTTTGGCTGATAATACACCACCAGTTCATTATTCTGGATTGCTTTGCGCAAATCACGTTCCAGGAAAACCCCTTTGTTCTGTAAAGCATTATTTTCACTGGAATAAAAATGAATAGTGTTGCCACCGAGATTTTTGGCTTCGTTCAATGCCTGTTCGGCGCAGTTATTTAAATAATCTAGCTGACGGCCATGATCCGGATAAAATGCCACACCCATGGACAAGGTAATCACATGATCCTGACCGTAAATATTAAATGGTCTACTAAAGGCCTGAGCGATGCGTTCACAATGGTGCTGAACTGAAGGGCGAATATGTGAGATTTCATAGAGAATCGCAAAATCATCACCATTTAGATGTGCCACAAATAACGCTTCTGCATTGGTCATGCGCAGCCGCTGCGCTACCTGACGTAAAAGTTCATCACCGCCATTATTGGACAGATATTCATTCAATGGGCGGAAACGGTCGATGTTAAGCCGAATCACAGCCATCTCTTTAATAGAGTCTTTTTGCGAAACCAGATACTGATGTAGCTGATAGTTATAGTAGAAGCGGTTCGGTAAGTCAGTCAGCGTGTCATAATTTTCTAGATAGGATAGACGCTGTTCCTGTAATTTACGTTCAGTCAGATCTGAGACAATCCCAATATAATGGGTAATCCGGCCTTCATCATCAGTCACGGCATTAATATGCAGCCATAAGGTCGACTCTTTGCCAGACAGAAATTTGGCATAAACCTCTCCATCATAAGAGCCAATCTTTT
This sequence comes from Acinetobacter sp. CIP 102136, assembly GCF_000369685.1. GTDB lineage: Bacteria > Pseudomonadota > Gammaproteobacteria > Pseudomonadales > Moraxellaceae > Acinetobacter > Acinetobacter fasciculus. The sequence continues at coordinate 1,614,960 of NZ_KB850142.1, read as the reverse complement.
GAATCTGTTTGACAATATTGGCCTGAAAAGTACGTTGCTGGGATTTATTTTGCACCGCAATATCAAATAAGGATTTACCGATGATCTGGTCACGCTCAAAACCGCTCAGGTATTCGTAGTGGGGATTGACATCGATATAATCTAAATCAAGATTCAGAATGAAAATGCCTTCCGCAGCTTGTTCCAGTACACTGGCCACCAGTTTTAAACGTTCTTGAGACAGACGTTCCTGCTGGATATCACGACGGATACCGACCATGCGCAAGGGTTTTTTATTTTTAGGATCACGACTGATCACCCGGCCAATATCATGTACCCAACTCCAGCCACCTTCACTGAGCTTGATCCGGTAAGTGGCATCATAGCGTTCAATCTGGCCACGCAAATGCTGTTTCATATTGCGCTTAAAATAGTCCAGATCTTCAGGGTGAATCAGATACTGTAATTGCAGATGGTGATCTTTGGAATCGCGCAGAATCTTTTCGTCTTTATGATTGGTTAAGGTGATGCTGCGCTCTTGAATATTCCAGTCCCATGGCCGAATACCGGCAATTTCATGTGCAAGTTCTAGGTTTTGCTGCTGATTCTTCAGGTCATGATTGATCTGTTCAATATCATAGGTACGTTCCCGTACTTTTTGCTCCAGCAATTGATTGCTGAGCTGTAATTGCAGTTCAATATCTTTGGATTTATTAACTTCAGTTTTGAGTTGCTGGCACAGTTCATCAGTCCAATGCACTTGCTGTTCGGCATTTTTCACCAGAATATCATTTTCCGCATACAGGCGTGAGGTACGGCTGTGAATTCGATAACTACTCGTCGCGCACAGCAAAATCACAATCATGGCGAAATTTAAGGCCAGGGCAAAGAAAGGATTGGAATGACCTATATGATAAATTTGCGACAATAAAAAGGGCAGTAAAGACGGTAGAAATGCCAGACAGAAATAACTCAGTTTCTGGGTCAGGTAGATTAAACCAAAAGTTTGGGTAACAATCAGCAATAAGGCAGACAAGGTCAGTGCTTCAATATCTTCAAATGCAGGATTGGTCTGTGGCAAATAATAGTAAATCGTAAAAATACCTGCCGCGATACTGATCCCAACAGCCAGACTCTGTATCTGTAACCAGCGGTGTGCACTTTTTTGATTATAGTGTTCGGGTTTGAAATACAGCGTATTCACCAGCCAGCACATGCTGACCAGAAGTTCTGTCAGAATAAACCAGGTATTAAAATACGTATTAGAAGGACTATATTGAATGTGATAAATACAAAAAATATAGAGGCAAATCACCATGATACTGAGCAAAAAATAGCGACTATGGCGAAGCGTATTCGCAATTTGAGCATCATGCAAATGCTGCTGAATATAGTCGTCCTGATTGTCAACCATGTGATTCAATGCCTGTATTCATCCTAAACGGTTTTCGTCCTTGTACATTGTTATTATAGAAACTCCAAGAAGTGTGTGAAATCAATTAATAAGTATTTGTTATTCTTTAGTCGAGATTAGATGCCTTAAAAATAAAAATCAACAAAATTAAAGACAAATTTTTACTCATCCGATGAACTAAAGCACATAATTTAAAATTGATAGGGCAACAACAGGAGCAGTTTCGGTACGCAGGACGCGCTCGCCGATACACCAGTTAAGAAAACCTTTCTGGTTTGCGGCACTAATTTCTGCCTCACTCAGACCACCTTCAGGGCCAATTAGAAGGGCAAGATCCAAGGTCGCCTCTGCCAGTACATCTGTTTCATCTTTATTGGGTGCCAAAACCAGTTTGGTGTTGGGTAGTTCAGTGTCCAGCCATTTTTCCAGGGAGATGGGCGCTAAAATCTTGGGTACAATATTTAGACCACATTGTTCACAAGCCGCAATAGCAACGCCTTGCCAGTGATCTAGCTTTTTTTGATCACGATCATACTTTAAACGCATCTCACAGCGATCCGAAGTCAGCAGCTGAATCTCGGATACGCCCAGTTCGACTGCTTTCTGAATCGCATAATCCATGCGGTCGCCTTTACTCATTACTTGACCGAGTAAAGCCTGAAACTTGGGTGTGCGATTGGCAGGACTAAATGCATTGACCGAGACGGTGGCTGATTTTTTAGCAACTTCGGTTAAAGTCACGTCATATTCGCCACCCTGTCCATTGAACAGGGTCGCGCTTTCACCGACTTGCGCGCGTAAAACTTTTACCCAATGATGAAATACAGTTTCCGTAAGCTCAAGGCTGACATCAACAGTTAAATCAGCATCTATATAAAAACGTGGCATTGATCGTTCTACTCAAAAAATCGGTGAAATAAAAGGCTTAAGCTAAACCAAGATCGGTGACCAGCTGACGGGTAGGGTCAGTAGTGTTCATGGTGTAGAAATGCAAGCTTGGCGCACCACCTGCAAGCAGACGCTCACAGAATTTAACCACAACTTCATGGCCAAAGGCTTTAATGCTAGCAGTATCGTCACCATAGGTTGCCAGTTGCTTGCGAATCCAGCGTGGAATCTCAGCGCCGGTACCATCAGCAAAGCGAATCAGGTTGCTGGCATTGGTAATTGGCATGATGCCTGGCGCAACTGGAATATCGATTCCTGCTTTCTGGATGCGATCTACAAAGTAGAAATAAGCATCTGGATTGAAGAAGAACTGGGTTAATGCCGCATTGGCACCCGCATTAACTTTATCAACAAAGTGCTGAATGTCTTTGTCAAAGCTTTCAGCCTGAGGATGCATTTCCGGATAAGCTGCGACTTCAATCTTGAAATGATCGCCTGAATGTTCGCGGATAAAGCGAACCAGATCAGCTGCATAAGGTAATTCACCCAAACCCACTTGGCCTGAAGGCAAGTCACCACGCAGGGCAACAATACGGTTAATGCCTTGAGATTTGTACAGGTCTAGAAGTTCAGCAATACGTGCTTTGTCATCGCCAATACAAGACAAGTGAGGGGCAACAGGTGCGCCTTTGCCATTAAAGTCATTGATAGTAGACAGGGTGCGTTCACGAGTGGAACCACCAGCACCATAGGTCACAGAGAAGAACTCTGGATTTAAGAGTTGTAGCTCTTGATGCACAACTTTGAGTTTTTCCGCACCTACATCAGTTTTGGTTGGGAAGAATTCAAATGAAATTGGAATCTGTTTAGACATGTTCAAATCCTTTTTATAAATACTTTTTAATTAGTTTTACCTCTCCTAAATCCTCTCTTGCGCTGAGCTTCAAAGCAGTGCTTTAAGCACGCTCAGGAGAGGATTTACTCTCGATGACATACATTTGGTAATGAATGTTCCCTCTCCCTATGGGAGAGGGTTAGGGAGAGGGTGGAGTTTAATTAGTATTTATAAGCATCAGACTTGAATGGACCTTCAACTTGAACGCCTAAGTAATCCGCTTGTTCTTGAGTCAATTGAGTCAAGACACCACCGAAACCAGCAACCATCGCAGCAGCAACTTCTTCATCTAATTTCTTAGGAAGAAGTTCTACACGAATTTGTGCAGCTTTTTCAGATTCTGGAAGATCAGCAAATTTCTCAGCGAATAAATGCATTTGACCCAATACCTGGTTGGCAAATGAACCATCCATAATACGTGATGGGTGACCAGTCGCATTACCAAGGTTCACCAAACGGCCTTCAGAAAGAAGGATCAGGTAATCATTTTCATTTTCTGAACGATACACCTGGTGTACTTGAGGTTTAACTTCAACCCACTTGTAGCCACGTAGGTAAGCTGTATCAATTTCAGTATCAAAGTGACCGATGTTACAAACAACTGCGCCAGCTTTTAATGAATCAAGCATTGCAGCGTCACATACGTGGTAGTTACCTGTTGTAGTTACGATAAGGTCAGTGTTTTGAAGAAGGTCAACATTGATGTCTTCTTTCTTGCCAGTTTGCACGCCATTTTTGTATGGAGATACAACTTCATAACCGTCCATGCATGCTTGCATTGCACAGATTGGATCAACTTCAGTTACGCGTACAATCATGCCTTCTTGACGAAGTGATTGTGCAGAACCTTTACCTACGTCACCGTAACCGATTACAAGCGCACGACGGCCAGATAAAAGCATATCTGTACCACGTTTGATTGCATCGTTCAGTGAGTGACGGCAACCGTATTTGTTGTCGTTTTTAGACTTGGTTACTGAATCGTTTACGTTGATTGCAGGAACTTTTAAAGTGCCATCACGAAGCATTTCGTACAGACGTTGAACACCTGTCGTTGTTTCTTCAGTTACACCGTGAATTTTTGCAATCACTTCTGGATATTTTTCATGAACAAGTAGCGTTAAGTCACCGCCATCGTCAAGAATCATGTTGGCATCCCAAGGCGTGCCATTTACATTGATTTGTTGTTCAAGACACCACATATATTCTTCTTCAGTTTCGCCTTTCCAAGCAAACACAGGAATGCCCGCAGCGGCGATAGCAGCAGCAGCATGGTCTTGAGTCGAGAAGATGTTACATGAAGTCCAGCGAACTTCTGCGCCTAATTCAACCAGTGTTTCAATAAGAACAGCTGTTTGAATGGTCATGTGGATACAGCCGAGAATTTTCGCGCCTGCAAGTGGTTTTGCTGCCGAGTAGCGTTTACGCAGACCCATGAGGGCTGGCATTTCAGCTTCAGCAAGTTTGATTTCTTTACGGCCGTAATCAGCAAGTGAAATATCAGCAACTTTGTAATCTGTAAATGAAGCAGTAACCGCGTTCATCAGGATCTCCTAGGAAAAAATAGATTGGATCGTTCTGTTCGCGGATGCCGTTGTTGATCAGAACGAATGTCTGACCGATGGTCGAGCCTAGCGATTTTACATTTAGTGCCTGTAAAACGTCGCAGCATCCCTCGACTAGCGCCGTATTGTACTTGGATTTAAAGTGATAGCCAAGTTATATAAAATCCGATACAAATACATTGACTTAAAAATATACTAAGGAAGAAGAATGGATGACTTAGAGGAAATTACAAAATCCATCGATGTGCTGATCCAAGATAAACCACTGGATTTCCTTGGACACTGTGAGCTAAAAACTGGGTGTAAATTATTGATCATAGATTTACTTATAAATTTTAATAGGTTGGAGGTGCATCTCAAGAGGCTCGTAACATATGTAGAAATACCTACATATAAGGATGAAGTGAGAACCTTACCTTTGTCACAGCTTATAAATGTGAAAGAATTACATAAGCATTTGAATGGTGAAATAATTTATTTATTGGGGAAAGTTGAGAAGAACTTATTTGTTAGAAATTTAATTGCTCATTCAATTCCTACACTAATAAAGGATAAATATATCGTTTTCTTATCTCATGATATTAGTGAATTAAAAAAATACGCATCAATGCGAAGAGGGAGGATTATAAATATGCAGAAACAGAGAGAACGAAAGCCTTATTAAAATTGAAAGAAAAAATAGATCATAGTAATTATAGTGTTATGAGGCTTAATGATTTGATTGGATTAAATGAGCTTTTAGATTATTTAATAAAGGAAATAGAATTTATTGTGAATCATATATGATAATAAAAAGCCCATCATTTGACGGGCTTTTCGTTTTATTTAGCTTCTTGCTCGGCAGCATGCGCTTTTTGGGTCCAGAACTCAGCTAGTTCCTCATCGCCATCTACACCTAAACCATTGGCATAAATAAAAGCAAGATCACGCATCGCTTGAACTTCGCCCCATTCCGCAGCCTGTTTTACCAAAGCAATCGATTTTTCGACGTCTTTTTCAATTACATCGCCACGACGGTAAAAACCTGCTAGCTCTAAAGTCGCAGCAGGGTGCTTCTCGATATTGGCCTTACTTAACCAGTAATAGGCTAACTCAAAGTGAGCTTTAGATTCTTCCGGATCTTCTTCTGCCAGTTCTTTGGCATAAACAGTATAACCTTCACCTAACCAGTACATTGCATCAACCAGTCCGCCGTTGGCAGCTTTCAATGCCCATTCTTCAGCCAGGATGATGTCATCATCATGCTCGCTTTGCATATACAGTTCAGCCAATTCAAATTGCGCTTCAGCATTACCGGCTAAGGCAAGATTGGTCAGGACAGCAGAGGGAGAAACACGCTGGGTCATATCAACATCTCAAAAATATTGTGCGTAGACTAAAAGGTTTAAAGCAAAAAAGCCAATCCGAAGGCCAGCTTTTTAAAGAGATTGGTCAATCAAATGATTAGATCAAGCAAATAATCCCTGAGATCGAAGCGATGAACACACAGAACATTACGATCACTTTAATTTTACTTGCCAGATAGCTCAGACTTAAACCGACCACCAGTGCTGCAAAAGTTAGACTACCCAGCCAGTAACTGATCATATTGCTGGCAAATCCTGTTAACAGACACAGAATCAGGGCAATTATGAGCAATACCCAACCCAGAATAGTCGCAAGTTGTGTTTTTTTAGGGTTGAGTTCTGTGTCAAAAATCTGTTTTTGATGTTTGGACATAGACGCGGCAAGTGCAAACAAACCGAGAGACGTCAAAGCCCAAATCAATAAGAAGAACATCATGCCTGATTCTCCTTGAGCATCGCTTTGGATTTTTTCGGCGGCAAGCCTTTATGATTTTTCACTTTCTTGAATGCAAACCAGAACAGGATTGCAAGCACCCACATCGCCAGATCAAAAGAAGCAATCATCCATTGACCATGCAGGACGGTATTCCAGATTACCTGACCGCCAGTCAGGAAATTAATGATTGGCAACAATGCGAATGCCACAGTGGCAAGCACTAGAAGCTCTAGCCAAGCTTGTCGATGACTGCGAATCATGGCATACAGTAAAGTCAGTAACCAGACAATAAAGAAGCTACGTATTTCCCAGTTCAGACGCATGTCCATGTCTGCCGGAATAAAACGGTTGGCATAGAAATAGGCAGCACAGGCAACAGGTAAACCAATAATGGCAGCGATATTGGTGACTTCCACAAGACGATAACCAAACGATTTATAGCCTTGTTTCTGTTGCTGTGGTGCACGTTTGACACACCATAGAATCAAGCCGGTGGCAATCATCAAGGTACCCACCACACCTGACATGAACAATAACCAGCGTAACGCCAGATCTACGCCACGTGCTTCATGCAATGTGGTGAACATGTTATAGATACCATTTGCGACTGAAGGCGTTTTCAGGGTGGTTTGATCCGGCTCTAAATCACCGGTCACACCATTGAAAGCAAGGCTCGGATAAACATTACGATAAGCTACGCTGACTCCGTTTAAGGCACGAAGCTCAATTTCTGCTTTTACGGTATTTGGCTGGATGATGGTTATCGTGCCAACCGGGTTGTTTTTCCATTCTTTCTTTGCTGTTGCCAAGATCGGATTCAGATCGGTTGACGGTGCAGGAGGTGCAGCTTGCATTTCATCACGAGAGCGGCGACCTTCACTGCGTGCAGACATTTCACCGCGCTCGCCACGATTTTCTCTCTCAGCTTGCGGTCGACGTTCTTTGCTCTCACTATGGCTTTCACGGGATTCAGCCTGAATACTGTTGTCTTGAACCAAACTCTTACGTTGATCCTGAAGGAAAGCACCACGATTTTCATAAATCTGGTTTACGCCCCAGGGCATGAGGGTAAAAAGCAATAATAATAAGCCACTGAAGGTAATCATGATGTGAAAGGGCAGGGCAAATACCGCAGTAGCATTGTGTGCATCCAACCATGAACGCTGACCTTTGCCGGGACGGAAAGTAAAAAAATCCTTGAAAATTTTCTTATGGGTAATGACACCGCTGATGATTGCCACCAGCATGAGCAGGGTCGCAACGCCGACCATCCAGCGCGCCCAGATTCTTGGCAAACCATACAATTCAAAGTGGAAACGGTATAAGAATGAACCACCGCGTGTTTCACGCGCTTGCAAAACTTCGCCGGTGGCGCTGTCAATCGTCACGCGGGTACCGCCACGACGGGCACGCGGATCTTCGCCGGCACTACGAATAGTCAGGGTGGTAGTATTTTGGCGTGAGTTAGGAAGCTGGATTGCCCAGCTGCCAGCATCCGGATGGTGCTGTTGCAGATAAGCCAGTGCCACACGGGTTTGTTCGATTTGAGTCTTTGGTGGAACTGATTGATGAAATTCCGGTTTCATCCAGACGGTAATTTCGTTCTGGAAAAAGCTTAAGGTTCCGGTCAAGAAAATCGCATATAAAAGCCAGCCTAAAATCAGACTGGCCCAAGTATGCAACCACGACATCGACTGGCGTGGACCTTCGGGTTTTGCATCTACTCTCATCTCAATTTCCTAAAAGCTTATAGGCGATATAGAGTAAAACACCGGGAATCGCGATCCCGAGCGTAGCTTTGAGCGTCTTATTCACCATAAATACCCAGATAAATGCAGCAGCATTCAAGCTAAAGCCAATCAGGGTGGCGGACATGGCTGCACTTCTTCCACTGTCGATAAAAAGCTGGGCAATCACGATCGTTGCCAGTGTAGCCAGTAGATAACCGCCAGCACCCGCCAGAATAAAGCGATATAAAATCATCCCACGATAAGCCAGCATATTTGCTTTGACTTTATTTTTGCTTGATGCTTTCGGTGCAGTAACTGTTCCAGTCGCTATGGCTTGCATATTGGGACTATTCATCATTGGAAATTCTATTTACAAACTTATGAAGTGATTAATGATAATGATAACAATTATTGTTTATGTTTTGAATATAGATTTCTGAACTATTTATATGAAAAATAAGTAAAACTGGAATTTAGGTTGAAAAAGAGAGGCGGGAATAGAGGTAAAATAGATCAAAATATAAGGCTTAAAAATAAAAAATAGCGGCTCGAGGGCCGCTGTCTACACTTCATTTATTCACGATTAGTCTTGCTGAATACCTGCAACCACCCAGTCCTGATTTGAACCTGCTGGTTTAGTGAAATGCCAGATTTCTGCGAACGGTTGCGGCAAGCTGTTCAAGTCTTCGCTTACCGTCCCGGTAAAGCGTACGCTGACAATATACTGGTCATTGTCAGTTGATGAGTCGACGACCATCGCATTCAGATTTGAAAACTCGGCAACATCCTGATCCTGATTGCTCATAATGTCGTTATACATCGACTGATAAAGATCAGGGGTCAAGTAACGCTGAATTTCAGAAATGTTGCTTGCTGTATTCATAGACTGGATATGGTTAAAACGCTGACGCGCTACACGCAAGAACGCTGCAGGTTCAGTACCATCCGGTAACTGGCTGCCACTTTGGGTATAAGCTGCACCAAAAGGCGCGTTATTTACCGGAGCAGAACCGAACGGAGCATTATTGCTTGACGTTTGACCACCCACGTTCTGGCCAAAAATATTGGTACTGTCACCACCGCGAGGTGCAGTTGGTGCCTGACCAAAAGGTGCTGTATTACCAGCACCGCTATTTGGCGCGTATGGGTTAGAAGCTACTTTTTTTTTTGCGCCCATTTTACGGAAAATGAAGAAGGCAACAGCAGCAGCAAGCAGGATCCAGATCCAGCCCGGAATACCACTTTTTTCCTCTTCGGCTTGAGCAGCCTGAGCTTCAGACGCTGCTACACTTTGATCATCCGCCAAGGCATTGGCAGCAACTGCACCAATCGCAGCACCGGCTACACCCGCGGCAACCATGCCGCCGACACCCGGACCAGATTTTTGCTGGGTTGCAGCACCGGCAACTGGCGCTTGTTGAGCAGGCGCAGCTTGACGAGGTTGTTGATAAGATTGAGTAGGTTGTGCAGAACGTTGCATGCCGTGACTTTTGCCGCCACCAGCACGTTTTGCTTCAGCTGCAAAAGGCGCAACCAATAAAACTGCTGTCAAGATACCTGTGATCAAACCGCGCTGTCGAACTTCCATTCATTTTTCCTATGAGAATAAAACCTGTTTGTACAGTCTATTTATATAGGCTTTGTGTGGAATTTCAATCAAAAATCTGTATTTTTTTGCTCTTTGTACGAAATGAGCCGGTTTACAGTTAATTGAGTTCATCACTCAGCGCCATTGCCTCGCTCAAGGCTTCATGTAAACGCGCAACTGCAATAATTTGCACGCCCTCGATGGATTTTTGCGGTGCATTGCCGCGAGGGACAATAATGTATTTAAAACCATGTTTAATCGCTTCTTTCAGCCGTTCCTGACCGTTCGGCACAGGGCGAATCTCTCCAGACAGTCCGACTTCCCCAAAAACCGCCAGCTGTTGCGGTAAGGCTTTGCCACGAATGCTGGAAGCGCAGGCCAGCAGTACAGCTAAATCTGACCCAGTTTCGGTAATTTTAAGGCCACCGACAATATTGACATACACATCCTGTCCTGATGTTTGTACGCCGCCATGCCGATGCATGACTGCAAGGAGCATATTCAAGCGGTTCTGATCCAGGCCGAGCGCTACACGTCTTGGTTGGCCATGTGCATCATCGACCAGTGCCTGAACCTCAACCAGTAGCGGGCGCGTACCTTCGCGGCTGATCATTACAATCGAACCGGGAATCGCTTCATCATAACGGCTTAAAAAGATGGCTGAAGGATTAGATACTTCGCGCAGACCTTTATCGGTCATGCCGAACACACCGAGTTCATTGACTGCACCAAAACGGTTTTTGACCGCTCGGATCATCCGGTAACGTGAATCAGACTGGCCTTCAAAATACAGTACACAGTCGACCATATGTTCCAGTACACGTGGGCCGGCCAGTGCGCCTTCTTTGGTTACATGACCGACCAGAAACAAAGACGTGCCACTATTTTTCGCAAAACGGGTCAACAGGGCCGCTGATTCACGAATCTGTGAGACACCGCCCGGTGCAGATTGCAGGGTTTCGGTATACAGGGTTTGGATCGAGTCCAGAATGGCTACCGCAGGACGTTGCTGGGCCAGTACTTCACAAATACGTTCGACACAGGTTTCTGCCATGACTTTGAGCTGGTCGGTTGGCAGATCCAGACGTTGGGCACGTAAAGCAACCTGAGACAAAGATTCCTCACCGGTCACATACAGGGCCGGATTTTTGGCAGATGCCATGTGCGTGGCTGTTTGTAGCAAGATGGTGGATTTACCAATTCCGGGATCACCGCCGATCAGGACCACCGAACCGGTTACCAGTCCGCCACCCAAAACCCGGTCAAATTCGCTGATACCCGTCGGCAGACGGGTTTCATGAGAGACTGAAACCTGATTTAAAGTCGTGATGCTGGACGCCTGGCCTGCATATCCACCACCGATTTTTGGCTGGGCGCGATGCGTCACTGCCGGTGCAATGGTCACCTCAACCAGGCTGTTCCATTCCCCGCATTCAGAACACTGCCCCGACCATTTTGGATGATCGGCACCACACTGTTCACAACGATACACACTTTTTGCTTTAGCCATATTTGAAGATGTAGCGATTGAAATTGAGTGACAGCATAGCGGTGAATGCTATAGAAAACCAAGCCTTTCACCTGAAAAATCATAGTTTTTACGACAAGGCTTGTCGTTTTTATTTATGCTGATTTGAATGCTATGCGTCAACGCCGTCTATAATGCCCATCTTGTTATGCTGGAATGGAACAGATCTTGTCACAATTGCTGAAACATATTGATGCGATCGCACGTGAAAAAAACCGTGATGTGCTGTTTGTGCATTTTGATCATTATGTACATCCAGATCGGGACGCAAACTCGGTTCGCCAAATGTTAATCGGCTGGCTAGAGCAACAGGGCATTGTCTATATGCCGTGTTTAGGTGTGGATCAAACCGTCCATAGTGAAATCTACCTGGGTGGTCTTTATCTGGATGTACCTTTTGATCTGCATCATAAAACCTATCAAAAATTGAGTGGATATCTGGAAGATGAACAGGGCAATATGAAAATTAAAGGCATTCAGTTTTTTGTTTTATCTTTAGGACTAGCGTTGGAGCTTGAATCTGAGTGGGACAAGCTGGCTTGTAGTGGTTTACGTTGCTAAATTTTCATGATGAAGAATGGAAAAGATGAAGCATAAAAAGCCACGATTGACGTGGCTCTTTACTATTTAAGTTGAGTAGTTAAATAACTTATCAATTAATAAAGTTCACCAGATTTACGTCTTGCAATAAAGTCTTTCGATTCCTTGGCAATCACTCCGGATAAAAGCAATAGTGCAATTAAGTTTGGAACCGCCATGAGCCCATTAAAGGTATCGGCGAAGAGCCAAACCAGATCAAGGGTCGCCACACAGCCAATAAATACCGAAGCGATATAAATAATGCGATAGGGCAGCACAAACTTCTCACCGAGCAAATAAGTGGCACATTTTTCTCCGTAGTAGCTCCAGCCTAAAATGGTGGAATAGGCGAAGAAAATAATACCGAAAGTGACCACCCAACCACCGACACCCGGCAGCAGTTTGTCGAACACGCCGATAGTCAGTACCGCACCGGTTTGATCTCCGAATGAATTACCGGCCATGATATAACCCATCACCAGGACAATACCGGTAATTGAACAGACAATAATCGTATCAATGAAGGTACCGGTCATGGATACCAAACCTTGACGGGCCGGATGATCGGTTTTTGCCGCTGCGGCAGCAATCGGCGCAGAACCCATGCCGGCTTCGTTGGAGAATACACCACGTGCCACACCATAACGAATCGCCGCACCAATCGCACCGCCCACTGCAGCTTCACCGGTAAATGCATAGGTGAAGATCATTTTTAGTGCCGGCACGACCAGTTCCAGATTATTAAAAATAATAATCAGACCGCCAGCCACATAACCCACCGCCATAATCGGCACGATCACAGAAGAAGCTTTGGAAATCGATTTAATCCCGCCCAAAATCACCAGTGCTGAAAAGGCAGTGATAATGATCCCCGTCATCCAGGTTTCGATGCCCAAGCTGTTTTCAACCGCCAGTGCTACAGTATTCGACTGTACTGAACTGCCGATTCCAAAAGAAGCCAGTGTCCCGAACAAGGCAAAAATCAGTGCCAGCCATTTCCATTTCAGACCACGCTCGATGTAGTACATCGGACCACCCGACATTTCACCATTTTCATTTTTGACTCGGTATTTGACTGCCAGAACACCTTCGCCATATTTGGTGGCCATACCAAACAGGGCGGTCATCCACATCCAGAACACGGCGCCCGGACCCCCGAGGACACATGCAGTGGCTACGCCGGCAATGTTACCGGTACCAATCGTGGCAGAGAGTGCGGTCATGAGTGAAGCGAATTGGGAAATGTCCCCTGAGTGGTCAGGATGCTTGCCAAAGACCTGTTTGAAGGCTAGGGGCAACATGCGGAACTGCCAGAACAATAAACGGAAGGTGAGGAAGATCCCGGTACCAACAATCAGTACCAGCATATAAGGGCCCCACACCCAGCCGCTTAAAGTTTCCATTAAACTTTGTAAATTTTGCATAAAATTCTTCTTATTGATCCATGTCTGTGTAGTTCGAGGTATTGATTAAAAAGCAATTGCTATGCCAGATGCATTCATCCTGAATGCATAAATTGGCTGAATAGTGTTCTATTTTTTACACAGTTTTAAAAATTTGACAAGAAATTACTGGAATATCGCAGGTCAAAAATAAAGCAGAAATGTAACTGTAGAGCGATATAAGAAAAATAAATTAACTTCTTCAATTAATCAGGAAATACAAATGATGCAAATTTTATTTTTGTATTCAGTATTTTTTACGTTAATTTGTCGCGAGTAAAACTCAAAGTTGTAATTAATAATGTCAGAAAAATATAACAATTCGTCGACAGAGCACGGTGAATTAAAGCGGAGTTTGTCCAATCGGCACCTACAGTTAATTGCCATTGGGGGCGCCATTGGAACCGGCCTGTTTATGGGTTCGGGTAAAACCATCAGTCTCGCAGGTCCTTCGATTCTGGTGATCTATATGATCATCGGTTTTATGGTCTTTCTGGTGATGCGTGCATTGGGTGAGCTGTTACTCTCCAATTTACAATATAAATCATTTATTGATTTTGCCACGGATCTGATCGGGCCTTGGGCCGGATACTTTGTTGGCTGGACCTACTGGTTGTGCTGGATTACCATCGGGATCGCGGATCTGTCAGCCATTATTTACTATCTGCAATTCTTCAATAATGGCTTGCCCTTTAGCCCTGAAGAAGGCGTCATGATCAGTGTTGCCGCGATTGTGTTTATCATGGGCTTGAATCTGGTCACGGTAAAACTGTTTGGTGAAATGGAATTCTGGTTTGCCCTGGTCAAAATTATCGCCATTGTGGTGCTGATTGCCGTTGGTCTGTGGATGGTATTTACCGGCTTTACCAATGATGTCGGTACGGTCGCATCCTTTAGTCATATCTGGGAGCATGGCGGTTTGTTCCCGACGGGTGCCATGGGCTTCCTGGCCGGTTTCCAGATTGCAATCTTTGCCTTTGTGGGGGTGGAACTGGTGGGTACTACCGCGGCTGAAACCAAAGATCCGGAAAAGAACCTACCAAAAGCGGTGAACTCTATTCCGATCCGTATCATTATTTTCTATGTATTGGCACTGCTAATTGTGATGTCAGTGACACCGTGGAACCAGATTGATCCGAATGTATCACCGTTTGTGAACCTGTTCAGTCAGGCTGGCATTGCAGCGGCTGCGATCATCATGAACCTGGTGGTATTGTCCTCGGTGATGTCATCGATGAACAGTGGCGTATTCTCAACCAGTCGTATGCTGTTTGGCCTGTCGCGTGAAGAGCAGGTACCGGTTGCCTTTGGTCGCTTGAACCGTCGCGCTGTGCCTGCAAATGCCCTGTATTTTTCTGCCGTGTGTTTGTTGCTGGGTGCAGCACTTCAGTATTTTGTTCCGGATACCGTTCGGGCCTTTACCTTGGCCACGACTTTATCCACGATTCTGTTTATCTGTGTCTGGATCATCATTATCTGGAGCTATATCGTGTATTACAAAACACGACCAGAGCTGCATGCCAAATCGACCTTTAAATTACCAGGTGGTTTAGTGACCTGTTGGATCGTGATTATCTTCTTCCTGAGCATGATCGTGGTCTTAGCACTGGAAGAGGATACTCGCCAGGCACTGATGATCAGTCCGATCTGGTTTATCCTGCTAATCATTGGCTATTTTGGTTTCTATAAACAGAAACATAAATAAACCTTATCAATAAAAACGTCAGCGATCTGCTGGCGTTTTTTTTTGTCTAAAGATACTCTCTAGCGTTTAACGCTTGGGTCATGCCGAATGATCGCGTTATACTTCATCGAAACTATTACATTAGGTGGTCAGATGCGCCAAGTCATTTGCTACATCAGTATCTTAGCGACGGGTCTTGCTCTTGCAAGTTGTGGACAGTCAGGTGCTTTGCACTTGCCGAATGATCCGAATTACGACAAGCGTGCCAAGTATCTGTTATACAAAAATACTGAAACTGAGCCTAAAGCGTCCGATGAAGAACGCGAGGCACCTGTGCAACAACAGTTTGCTGCACCTACCGATTCAGACGTTAAAACCACTCCATAACGCTTTCACAGAAAGGATACCTTCATGAGTTTCACCCGCATTAATGGGGTATTGCACGCTGAGCAATGTTCATTACAACAGCTCGCGGAGCAATTCGGCACACCACTCTATGTTTATTCTAAAGCCACTTTGGAAAAGCATTTTTTAGATATGGACCGTGCTTTTGATTTTATCGACCATCAAATCTGTTTTGCGGTAAAGTCCAACTCTAATCTTGCGGTATTGAATGTATTGGCCAAACAGGGTGCCGGTTTTGATATTGTGACCGGTGGTGAATTGGCGCGTGTGCTGAAAGCCGGTGGTGATGCATCGAAAATCGTATTTTCGGGTCTGGGTAAATCTGAAGCGGATATCAAAAAAGCGCTAGAAGTTGGGATTGCCTGCTTTAACGTCGAATCTTATGCCGAGCTGGATCGTATACAGAAAGTTGCGACTGAATTAAATGTCAAAGCGCCGATTTCATTGCGTGTCAATCCGGATGTCGATGCCAAAACCCATCCTTATATTTCAACGGGCTTAAAAGAAAATAAATTCGGTATTCCATCGGATAGCGTGTTTGAAACTTATCAATATGCAGCGTCATTGCCAAATCTGGATGTGGTCGGGATTGATTGCCATATTGGTTCACAGTTGACTGAAACCCAGCCATTTGTCGATGCACTGGATCGTGTCATCGTGATGATCGACCAGTTAAAAGAGCTGGGCATTCACCTCAAACACATCGATATCGGTGGTGGTCTGGGTGTGACGTATAAAGATGAAACCCCGCCGTCGGTTGAAGAATATGCCAATGCGCTGCGTCCAGCTTTAGAAAAACTGGGCTTGAAAGTGTATATGGAACCGGGACGTAGTATTTCTGCCAATGCAGGTGTGCTGCTGACTAAAGTAGATCTGCTCAAGCCAACCAATCACCGTAATTTCGCGATCATTGATGCAGCGATGAATGACCTGATTCGCCCTGCGTTATATGAAGCATGGATGGATATTCAATCTGTTACACCTCGTACCGATGTCGAAATGAAAGAATGGGATGTGGTGGGTGCAATTTGTGAAACTGGTGATTTTCTGGGTAAAGAGCGTGAGCTTGCGATCAAGGAAAATGATGTGCTGGCTGTGCTGGGCGCAGGTGCATACGGTTTTGTGATGAGTTCAAATTACAACAGCCGTGGACGTGCTGCTGAGGTAATGGTCGATGCTGATCAGGCACATTTGATTCGTGAACGTGAGACGATTGAATCACTTTGGGAACGTGAGCGTTTATTGCCTTAAGGATAAATCAGGATGTTATTAGAATTTACCAAGATGCATGGTCTGGGCAATGACTTTATGGTGGTTGATCTGATCAGCCAGCGTGCTTATTTAGACACTTTGACCATTCAGCGTTTGGCCAATCGTAACTTTGGCATTGGTTTTGATCAACTCTTGGTGGTTGAGCCACCCGATGTCCCAAGTGCAGACTTTAAATATCGGATTTTTAATGCCGATGGTTCAGAAGTGGAACAATGTGGCAATGGCGTGCGCTGTTTTGCCAAATTTGTGCATGATCGTCAGCTCACGACCAAAACCAAAATCAAGGTACAAACCAAATCTGGTATTGTAGAGCCGGAATTGGGTGCGAATGGTTGGGTACGGGTCAATATGGGCTATCCAAAATTCCTGCCTCAGGAAATTCCATTTGTAGCTGATGCGCCGGAGAGCCTGTATGACATTGATCTCGCTGGCGGTGAAAGGCTGACGATTGATGTGGTGAATATGGGGAATCCACATGCGGTAACGATTGTACCGGATGTGATTGCTGCAGATGTCGCACGTATTGGTCCACAAGTAGAATCACATGCGCGTTTCCCGGCTCGGGTCAATGCTGGCTTTATGCAGATCATTGATGAAAAACATGCGCGTTTACGCGTGTACGAGCGTGGTGTAGGCGAGACCTTAGCTTGTGGTACAGGTGCCTGTGCTGCCGCAATTTCAGGTATGCGTCGTGGTCTGCTGTCGAGTGAAGTCGAAGTTGAACTGGCAGGTGGCAAGCTGCAAATTGAATGGAAAGAAGGTGATGTGGTCTGGATGACCGGACCAGCGGCGACCGTATATGAAGGACGTCTGGATTTACGTTATTTCCAGGGTTAAGCTTGGTTCCGCTTGAGAAAAAAGCACTGTCTTTGATGGTGCTTTTTTTATGCTAGGATGGGAAAAACCGTAGAATTTGACCGAGATGAATAAGCTTGTGTTCCTGCCGGGTGCTTCAGGAAGCCAGCACTTTTGGCAGCCATTAAAGGCAGCATTAACCGGCTATCCAGATCAGCAAGTCATTGCCTATCCAAGCTTTGATGGCGTAGCACCAAATTTGGCCATTCAAAATCTGCATGATTTGCAAGAATTCGTGGAAAAGCAGATAGAGGATGATTCCATTCTGATTGCCCAGTCTATGGGTGGTGTATTGGCCGTTGGGTTGGTACTTAAGCATCCACAGAAAGTCAAAGGACTGGTATTGTTGGCGACATCTGGTGGCCTGAATTTGCAATCATTTCATTGTGCAGACTGGCGAACAGATTATCATGAACATTTTAAAACAGCACCGGACTGGTTTGTACAAGACCAAACTGAATTTAGCCGCATTCAGCTTGAAAGTCTTGACATTCCGATCTTACTGATCTGGGGCGATCATGATCCTTTAAGTACTGTTCAGCTTGGACAATACTTGGCAGGAATTTTTAAAAATGCAAAATTGCATATTATCCAAGGTGGAGATCATTTCTTTGCCAATTCTCATGCAAATCAGGTTGCAATGCTGATTCAAGATTATTTGGAGCAACTCTAAATGGAGCAAGCAGTGATTGTCCCACCTCAACTCTTGCTTAACATGTGGCTGAAAGAACGTGAAATTCAAAACCAGTCCAAACATACCTTGCAAGCCTATGAACGTGATGTCTCAGATTTTTTAGAGTTTTGCCAGCGTGAGCAGCTCAATTTAAACGATGTAGAAGCCACCGATTTACGCCAGTTTCTGGCTGAAAAAGTGGAACAGCATCAGCTCAGTCCTAGCAGCCTGCAACGTATGCTTTCGGCTATTCGTCAGTTTATGAAATGGGCCGAGCAGGCTCAGCATATGGCTTTTAATCCGGCGGATGATTTTCAGTTAAAACGTCAATCGCGTCCTTTGCCGGGCATGGTGGATATTGAAACCGTCAACCAAATTATTGATCAGCCTGCGCCTGAAAATGAAATACAACAGCAAATGTGGCTCCGGGACAAAGCGATGTTAGAATTGCTTTATTCCAGTGGGCTGCGTCTGGCAGAACTGCAAAGCCTGAGAATTAAAGATATTGATTTCAACCGGCAGTTATTACGCATTACTGGTAAAGGCAATAAAACCCGGATAGTGCCTTTCGGTTCCAAGGCCAAAGACAGCGTGATGGCTTGGTTGCAGGTTTATCCTTTATGGAATGGCGATTTTGTACCGGAGGCGAATGTATTTATTACCCAGAAAGGCAATCCGCTCGGTGCACGACAAATTGAAAATCGGGTCAAGTTTCAGGCGCAGCGCGCAGGCGTGAATGTAGATTTACATCCGCATTTGTTAAGACATTGTTTTGCGAGTCACATGTTATCGAATAGCCGGGACTTACGAGCCGTGCAGGAAATGCTGGGACACAGTAATTTAACCACCACGCAAATTTATACCCATGTTGATTTTGACCATCTGGCCCAGATTTATGATCAGGCCCATCCGCGTGCGCAGCATAAAGAAGATTGATCATGTGCCCAGTTTTAAAGAATAAAAATCATGAAAATTGTATTTTTGGCACAAAACTTTCATATATAAACCTTAAAATGGAATTGAACTGAACATTGGCGTTCGGGTAAGCATTTCACTATTGTCTTATTCGTTAAATGCGCCATTTCAGGTATAACAATAAATACTATTTAATATTTAAAATGAAATATTGCTGAGCAGCGTCTCAGCATTTGACCGATGGGAGGTGACATGGACACACTGGTAATTGCAGATATAGAGCAAAAATATGCACAGTTAAGTGAAGCTCAAAAAGAAATGTTTGCAGGTTATGGTCTGCGACAAATCAAACATTTTGTGGACATTAGCTTACCCAATCTTGAAGCGACTTTACCTGAAGGCGCCATCATTCAAGGCATTAATGCCGATGGGAAAGTTCAGGCCTTTAATGCGGCGACTGGACAATACTATTTATGGATTTCTGACTTGCAATGGCAATTGTCGAATCGTGCGACCCAAGCAGTCGATTTAAAAGAAGATGCGATTGCGATTTGGCAAATTTTTGAATTGGCAGACTATGAGCTGGTAGATTTAAGCCATGTACATCGTGATTTTTTAGCACAAGAAACTGAGTAAATTCTGAAGTATCCACACAGCATAATAATAAGATTCAGTCCTGTGGTTTGGCTTTGTTCACGAGGAAAAGGTTGTCTTCTATTATAGGCAACCTTTTTTATACGAGAACTTG
Organism: Acinetobacter sp. CIP 102136; assembly: GCF_000369685.1. Classification (GTDB taxonomy): domain Bacteria; phylum Pseudomonadota; class Gammaproteobacteria; order Pseudomonadales; family Moraxellaceae; genus Acinetobacter; species Acinetobacter fasciculus. The sequence continues at coordinate 1,595,018 of NZ_KB850142.1, read as the reverse complement.
CAATCTATGCGCTTGCAGCACAGGTTATGGTTTCAGCAAGCTACGATCATTCAAATCTTAAATTAAGAACATAGCTTCGTTATCTAAAATCAGTTTGCCTATAAATCTTCTAAAGGTAGCTGGAAACTCTGTTTAATAATCTGACTCGGTAAATCTGTTTTGACACTGGTAATACCATTTTTTTTGGTCAGATGGGTCGACTGGAATTTCCGGTAACTTTCCAGATCAGGCACCACGACTTTCAACATGGCATCGCTCTCTCCCAAAATGATGTAGCACTCCATCACTTGCGGCAATTCTTTCATCGCCTCAATAAAGGTATCAATGGTTTCGGCATCCTGACCGACCAGCCAGATGCGCGAAAATAAAATCAGCTGAAAACCAATTTTTTGTTGGTCGACAATAGTCGTGTAATTCTGAATCACGCCTGCATCTTCCAGCAATTTCACCCGGCGTAAACAGGATGAAGGTGAAAGTCCGATTTCACGTGCCAGATCATTATTCTGAATACGGCCATTGGCCTGTAAATGTCGAATGATATTTTTATCAATTCGATCAAGCTTTACCCGCACAGACTTGGTGGATATTTTCATAAATTAGAATAGTATTCGAAAAATAATACTTATTATAAAATAAAATGAAAGCCAATTTTGTAAAAAATCGCAGATACTTATTTCACTTTCTGGAGTTTGAAAGGAAAAGGAAATGTCTGTATTTGTACTCTTTGCACTGACCGTGCTTCCCCTGATTTTTACGCCTGGACCCGATATGTTATTTATCCTGTCTCAAGTGATGGGTAAAGATGCAAAAGCAGGCATGATGGCAACCTTAGGGGTGTGTTGCGGTTATCTGGTGCATTCTATTCTGGTGGCACTCGGGATTGCGGCTATTATTGTCTCTTTTCCGGTGCTGTTTGAAACGATTCGCTGGCTCGGGATTGCTTATCTGCTGTATCTGGCCTTTGGTTTGCTCAAATCGGTATTCAGTAAAAACGCGCTGAACATTGAGAAAAAGACCTCAGCCAATCCGATTAAAAAAGGTTTTTTTACCGCACTGTTAAATCCGAAAGGCATGTTGATTTATTTTGCGATTTTGCCGCAGTTTATTGATAAATCGGCCAATACGGTTAGTCAAGGCTTGATTCTGTCCTTTATTTTTATCAGTCTGATTTTTGTGGTGTATTGTGGCTTAAGCATTTTATTCAGCAAAATCAGCCAGAAAACCCAAATGGATGAACGTAAACAAAAATGGGTAGATGGAACTTCTGGTGGTTTACTGGCACTTGCTGCAAGCTGGCTCATCATTAATTAATAGGGTTGCAAAGAAGCATACTGTTCGCAGTATGCTTTTTTTATAATTGCGAAGATTTGAAATTAAATATTCACTTTGTCGGCGTAGAATTCAATGAGCTGGTTTATTATTTGGTCAATTTGTCTTTATATTAGGTTTAATTCGCTCTCAAAAAGAGTTCTGTCCAAAATGACAAAAGCTGACATACGTATATTCCGGCTGTTTTGCTTCAAGCTGCTTTAAATCAGTTTAAATTAAATGTCATCAATCAAAACTTCTGATGTGATTAATCAGATAAAAAAATAATATAAATCAATGGTTAAATTTTAAGTAAATATTGATACATTTCATTGTAATAAAACGATAACAATTAATTGTGAACGCATCGTTCAGGGAAAATTACGCATTTTTACAGCTCTTTGTTGAATTGTGACTTGACCGAAATGCCGTACACATTGCAAGATAGGGCACCTAAAAAAATTTAAGTGAAGAGTTACACTAACTTTTCTCAACATTTACATTTGCTAAAACAGCCGAGGATTACATGAAGGCTCTTGTTGCTGTAAAACGTGTGGTTGATGCCAACGTTAAAGTTCGTGTTAAACCGGACAACAGTGGTGTTGACTTAACTAACGTTAAAATGTCAATTAATCCATTCTGTGAAATCGCAGTGGAAGAAGCGGTTCGTTTAAAAGAAAAAGGAACTGTTTCAGAAATCATTGTTGTTTCTATTGGTCCTAAAGAAGCCCAAGAACAGATCCGTTCTGCAATGGCGCTTGGTGCTGACCGCGGTATTCTGGTTGAAGCTGATGACAGCCAACTGGGTGCGCTGGAAATCGCTAAAATTCTGAAAGGCGTTGTTGACGCTGAACAACCACAATTGATCCTTCTTGGTAAGCAAGCAATTGATGATGACTCGAATCAGGTTGGTCAGATGCTTGGCGCTCTAATGGGTGCAGGTCAAGGTACATTCGCTTCTGAAGTAAAAGTAGATGGCGATAAAGTACAAGTAACACGTGAAGTAGACGGCGGTTTACAAACTGTTGAGCTGAAACTTCCAGCAATCATTACCACGGACTTGCGTTTGAACGAGCCTCGTTATGCGGCACTTCCAAACATCATGAAAGCGCGTAAAAAACCGCTGGATACCAAGTCACCTGCAGATTTCGGTGTAAACCCTGCAACTAAACTGAAAACAGTGAAAGTTGAATCACCTGCAGAGCGTAAAGCTGGCGTACAAGTGAAGTCTGTAGACGAGCTTGTAGAAAAATTGAAAAACGAAGCGAAAGTGATCTAATACAGAAGGATAAAAATCATGAGTATTTTAGTTATCGCTGAGCACGACAACAAAGCATTAAACGCTGCTACTTTAAACGTTGTTGCTGCAGCGCAAAAAATCGGTGGTGATATCACTGTATTGGTTGCTGGTTCTGGCGCTCAGGCAGTTGCTGACCAAGCGGCTAAAGTTGCGGGTGTAAGCAAAGTATTACTTGCTGATGACGCTGCTTATGCAAACCAATTGGCTGAAAATGTGGCTAAACTTGTTGCTGAATTAGGTAAAGGCTATACACATATCCTTGCTGCTTCTACAACAACTGGTAAAAACATTTTGCCACGTGCAGCTGCGCTTCTTGACGTAAGCATGATCACTGACATCATTGCGGTAGATGGTCCTAAGACTTTCAAACGTCCGATCTATGCAGGTAACGCAATTGCGACTGTAGAATCAGGCGAAAGCATCGTATTGGCGACTGTTCGTGGTACAGCATTTGATGCTGTAGCTGCTGAGGGTGGTTCTGCTGCTGTTGAAGCTGCTGCGTCTACTGGTGATGCCGGTATTTCTAAGTTTATCAACGAAGAAATCGTAAAATCTGAACGACCTGAACTGACAGCTGCGCGTATTGTAGTTTCTGGTGGTCGTGGTGTTGGTTCTGGTGAGAACTATCACAAGATCCTTGATCCATTGGCTGACAAGCTTGGTGCTGCTCAAGGTGCATCACGTGCTGCGGTAGATGCTGGCTTCGTACCAAACGATATGCAAGTGGGTCAAACTGGTAAAATCGTTGCGCCTGATCTGTACATCGCAGTCGGTATCTCTGGTGCGATTCAGCATTTGGCGGGTATGAAAGAGTCTAAAGTGATCGTTGCGATCAACAAAGACGAAGAAGCGCCAATCAATGCAGTCGCTGACTACTGGTTAGTCGGTGATTTGAACACTGTTATTCCTGAATTGGTTTCTAAAATCTAATTCTTGAATCGGATTCAAAAAACGCTCTTGTGCAGGCAGTGAAAGCAATGCTTTCCTGTTTTGTCCAAGGGCGTTTTTTTATGCAAAAATTTTAAAAATACTCGGCAGTCGAAACTAGAGTATTTCATTTGCATGAAAAGTGATAAAATTCCGGTTTGGTTTTTCTCCTGTTTTTAATCATGTCCTTTTCCAAAGCCGCCCATATCCTGTTCATTAGTTTTCTGCTGATTGCGCTTTATCTGGGTATTTGCATTCATACTGCCCTGAATGCACCGCCTGCGGTGACTCAGTATTTATTTAGTGAATCAGGCGCTTTTGAAGTCATGAGTCCATGGTTATGGTACTTGCTGGCAGTGCTGTGTTTGCTCAATGTTGAAATCAAACCTAATACCCGAGTGTTTACGGCTATAGCAGCGACATTGTTGGGATTGCGGGAAATGGATTTTCATAAGCAGGTGTTTGAAATGAGTTTTATTAAAACTAATTTCTATCGCAGTGCTGAAATTCCGCTCATGGATAAGCTGCTCGGATTTATTTTATTGCTCGGGATTATTTTTGTCTTTCTGGTACTGGCGAAAAAATTGGTTCAAACCATACGAAGCATGAAAGATTCTTTGAATATTGCACATTTTTTTATCTTCCTCACCATTGCCTGTGGCGGACTGAGCAAGGTGCTGGATCGCACGACCTCAACCCTGAAAGAAGAATTCGGCATCCAGTTGGTACCGCATACTCAAATCATGATTATGACCATTGAGGAAGGGGTAGAAATGTTATTGCCAGTTTTATTGATTGTGGCTGTGCTGAGCTATCGTAAAGTACTGAACCAGGCACAATAAAAATATAGAAAAAACGATGAAGATGCGCCAGTTGATTGGCGCATTTTGTTTTTGTAGTACTGTATTTCTCAAAATTTGAGGTATTGAAAAATCCTGTCTGGATGCGCTAATTTTCTGTTTTGAAATAACAAGAAAATGATCACTAAAATGAAGATAATTAACAAGGTTAAGCTGAATATTTCGACACAAAAATACAAGTGTTTATGCTATAATTTAGGGCTGTATTTTAGTTTTTAACTCAGTCGTTTGAGTTAATGATTTTGCTAGTTTTACGACATATAAATACAAGCCAAAATTGGCTTGTAGAATAAGGAGTATGCATGAGCGTATCGGAAATTAGACCGATTGCCATTGAGGATGAACTTAAAAGCTCATATCTCGATTATGCGATGAGCGTGATTGTGTCACGTGCATTGCCCGATGTACGAGATGGTTTAAAACCTGTTCATCGTCGTGTGCTTTTCGCAATGCACGAATTAGGCAATGACTATAACAAAGCTTATAAAAAGTCTGCACGTGTAGTCGGTGACGTCATCGGTAAATATCACCCGCATGGTGATTCTGCCGTATACGAAACCATTGTACGTATGGCGCAAGATTTCAGCTTGCGTTACCAATTGGTTGATGGTCAAGGTAACTTCGGTTCGGTCGATGGCGATAGCGCAGCAGCCATGCGTTATACCGAAGTGCGTATGCGTAAACTGACCCACGAACTGTTAGCGGATCTTGAAAAAGATACCGTCGAGTGGGAAGACAACTACGATGGCTCTGAGCGTATTCCTCAAGTCATGCCAACCCGTGTTCCGAACTTGTTGATTAATGGTGTCACTGGTATTGCAGTCGGTATGGCGACCAATATGGCGCCGCATAACATGACTGAAGTTGTGAATGCGTGTCTGGCCTATGCCAATGATCCTCAAATCAGCATTGAAGGATTGATGGAACATATTTCTGGTCCGGATTTCCCGACAGGCGGTATCATTTACGGTAAATCAGGCATCGTCGATGCATATCGTACCGGTAAGGGCCGTTTGCATATCCGTGGTAAATACCATTTCGAAGAAGATCCGAAGAATGGCCGCACCACGATTGTCTTCACTGAAATTCCATATCAGGTTAATAAAGCAAAAACCATTGAGCGTATTGCTGAACTGGTTAAAGAGAAAAAACTGGAAGGTATTTCAGAGCTTCGTGACGAGTCTGACAAAGACGGTATGCGTATCGCGATTGACCTGAAGCGCGGTGAAAACGCTGAAGTGATCGTGAACAACCTGTTCCAGAACACGCAACTTGAAAACTCTTTCAGCATCAACATGGTTTGTCTGGACAATGGCCAACCAAAATTGATGAACCTGAAAGACATCATTGCCGCGTTTATCCGTCACCGTCAGGAAGTGGTCACGCGTCGTACTATGTTCGAATTACGCAAAGCGCGTGAACGTGGTCATATCTTGGAAGGTTTAACCGTTGCCCTGGCGAATATTGATGCCATCATCGAAACCATCAAGAGTTCTGCGAATCCGGCTGAAGCGCGTGAGCGTTTGCAGGCAGGTGAGTGGGCTGGTGGCGGTGTTTTGGCCTTGTTGGAAAAAGCCGGTTCAGTTTCTGTACGCCCAGATGAGATTGAAGGTGAAGACCCAAGTCGCCCGTTTGGTTTGGATGGCGAGATTTATCGTCTGTCACCAACCCAGGTGAATGCGATTATGGAGCTTCGCTTGCATCGTTTAACTGGTCTTGAACAAGACAAGTTACATGCTGAATATAGCGAAATTCTGTCACAAATTGCTGAACTGACTGCAATTTTGAATGACTTTAATCTGTTGATGAATGTGATTCGTGAAGAATTGGCCTTGATTCTTCAGCAGTATGGCGATGCACGTAAAACGTCGATTGTCGAGTCACGTATCGATTTCTCTCGTGAGGATCTGATTCCTGAAGAGCAAATGGTTCTGACGGTATCGAAATCAGGTTATGCGAAAACTCAACCATTGTCTGACTACGCTGCACAGCGTCGTGGTGGCCGTGGTAAGTCTGCGACCAGCATGAAAGAAGATGATTACATTCAACATCTGATTGTGACGTCAAGTCATGCGACGGTACTTTGCTTTACCAATGTTGGTAAGGTCTATCGTCTAAAAGTGTATGAAGTACCACAAGCATCACGTGGTGCCAAAGGTCGCCCAATGGTGAACTTGCTGCCACTGGATGAAAACGAGACCATTACCGCAATCTTGCCTGTGATTGATGCGCCGAAGAAATTCAAAGAACGTCTGGCTGACTTCAAGGCATTTGTAAAAGCCAATGCAGCGCAGTTGCAAAGCAATGAAGTGATCAATGCTCATTTTGCCGAGCTTGAAGCAGCGCTGACAGAATCTGAAGATGGTGCAGATGATATTTCTGATGCATTGCGTATTCAATTGAAACAGTTGGGCTTGGAGCTTTCTGCAACAGATCTTGATGATGACATCATCAATGACTTTGCTCAGCAGGCTGAAGCGGTACGTAAAAACTTCTATGTGTTTATGGCGACTGAATACGGTACGATTAAACGTGTAGAGCTTGAACAGTTCTCGAATGTTCGTTCAAACGGTTTACGTGCGATTGAGCTGAATGGCGATGATACCCTCATCGGTGTAGCGATTACTGACGGTGAACAGCAAATCATGTTGTTCTCGAATGAAGGTAAAGCTATTCGCTTCGCAGAGACGGATGTACGTTCAATGGGGCGTTCTGCCAAAGGTGTACGCGGTATGCGCGTGACCATTGGTGCAGCTGCACAGCTAGAAGAAAATGACGAAACTGAGATCGAGTCTGATGACGAAGATGGTTCAGATTCAGCATTGATTAGCCGAATCGTATCACTGGTGGTTGTACCTGAAACTGGCGAAGTACTGTGTGCATCTGAAAATGGTTATGGTAAACGTACTCCAGTAGACGACTTCCCGACCAAGAAACGTGGCGGTAAGGGCGTGATTGCGATCAAGACCTCTGAACGTAATGGTCAATTGGTGGGCGCTGTTGCCATTGATGCGTCTAAAGAACTGATGCTGATTTCAGATGGCGGTACGCTGGTTCGTACCCGTGCATCTGAAGTGGCGCAAACCGGTCGTAACGCACAGGGTGTTCGTCTGATCCGCTTAGGTAATGAGGAATTGCTGGTCGGTGTGGTTTCAATCGAAGCTGTTGAAGAAGATGAGTTTGTTGAAGCGATTGAAGGTGCAGAATCTTTAGTAGCAGAAACAGATGTAGCAGCTGAAACTGAGCAAGTTGCAAAAGATGGTGAAAATTCAGTAGAAGAATAAGTTTTTTACTGATAAAAAGGGCGCTTCGGCGTCCTTTTTTATAAACCTTGACTGCATAAGAGTAAGCGATGAAAACCAAATTAATGTTGTTGGCAGCAGCGGTTGCATTGACTGGCTGTAATTCAATGGACAATATTCCGAATCCGAGTCCTGAACAGGAAAAGGCGGCACAGCTGGCTTATGAGGATTTGCGTGACGGGAAATATGAGGAATTTCTGGATCAGTTAGAACCGCAGTTGCAAACCCAGTTTAAGGATAATGAAAAGCTGATGAAACGCTTTTCACGTTCAATTCCTCAAGGTGAATACAAGTCTAAGACTTTAATGACCAAAGAGATTGAAGAAGCAACCAATCAGCCTGGACAATATAAGGTCAGTTATGAAATTGCCTATCCGGAGAATCTGGTTCAGTATGATGTGAGTTTTGATAAGCCGAATGGTAGCAACAAGATTCGTAATTTCAATATTCAGGTCTTTGGCGAATCAAGTAAATAAGTGGAATAGGCGCATTGCTATAATGTTCTATCTGCTTTGATGACCAGAAATTAAACGTCGATAAGCCAAGAAAAAGCACAAGCTGCCGATCATTCCGAGATAAAGCAATTTAGGCAAGACTAGCTCTGTAGGCACACCCATCTGATTGAGTTGAATAAACATCTGCACAATTTGGGTGGAAGGCAGGATTTCGCCAACGACTTGCATCCAGATAGGCATTGCAGCATGCGGCCAGGCCGCACCAGATAAAAAGAACAGTGGAATGGAAGTGAATACAATGACATGACCCGCACGTTCCGGCAGATCCAGAAAACTGGCGAATAGGCAGGTCATGCCAATTATTGTATAGATAAAAACCGGAACAGCCAGTAGCATCCCGAACAGGTTGCCACCACGTGGATAATCAAATAGCCAGAAGCTAAAGCCGAATAAATAGAAACATCCCAGACAGCCAATAGTAAAGACCGCTAAACACATCCCAATCAATGCATTTGTGTTTAATTCTACTTTTCTTTCCCGATATACCAAAATCAGCATACTCAAACCCAAAAGAATGGTTTGGTGAATAATTAAAGGTGCAACCGCAGGAAAGACATAGCTGCCGTAGCCGGACAGCGGATTAAATAAAGGAATTTGATGCACAGAAAGGGCAGGTGAAAAATCCGAGACCTTGCCAAAGCGTTCAGTATAATCTGCCAAAGTTTGCTCAACTGATGTAGCTAAGCCCAGACCAATTTGTTTGGTCACTAAAAAGTTGGCCGTGCTTAAATACAGTCCAATTCCGCCTGTTTCACCATGCCTTAAGCTTTGCGATAAATTGTCCGGTAGTAACAAGATACCATCGGCTTTTTGAGATTCAACCCATTGTTTGGCTTCGGCAAAATTTCCGGTAATCGCCTGAATTTCGACATTGGGGCTTTGTGCCACCTGACCAATAATACGGGTGCTTAAGTTACTTTGTTCTTCATCGACAATAATAATCGGTAAGGCTTCAGCCTGCTGTGCCTGATAAGCGGTTGGATAAAAAAAGCTGTAAAACAAGACGGATAGAATAAGCGTGGTAAAGATCGTGCCGTGACTGACAATATCCTTAAAGCTTTGCAGATAGTAAAACCAGAGGGATTTCATTGGACTGCTCCTTTAACTATTTTTTTAAGAAACAGATAAGCCAGCAGAGCGTAAACTAGGGCATAGATCAGCAGCATGAATCCAGCTTGCAGTGAAATATGCAATGGACTACCAATCACCCATTGTTCAGTTTGTAATTTGGCATAGGGCGTAAACGGAATAATATTGGACCAGAACTGGGTGAATAGGGGCGCATTATTTAAAGGTAAAGTCACACCGGCAAAACTTAAAGATGAACCACCATAGACCGCAATGATGCCAAAAGATTTACTTAAATCTTTGGTTGCCAGAACCACTGCACTGCTTAAAAATGCATAAGCGCTATATAGCAGAAATTGTGCCGATAGAATCAGAGCGAGCGAGCCGGCAACAAACCAGCCGCGAATTTCAATCAGCCAGAACATCCAGATCCAGGTCCATAGACTAAAAATAGCCACATAGATCAGGTTCTTAGACAGCAATGCCATCCAGATGGATGAGTTGCTAATCCAGCTTGTTAAGGTCTGCCGCTTCAGTTCCTGACCGACGGAAAATGCCACACAACAACACAGCAGTAAATGCAGAATTGCCGGAATGACATAGGGTTCCAGATAGAATTCATAATTCAGCTGCGGATTATACAGCGGAGATATTTTAATATGCGGTGACGGTGCTTCGAGAGAGGGGAGTCGGTTGCCCAGATATTGCTGTCCGCTAAATTCAGCGAGTGCTTGTAGGGTACTGACCAGCATGGCCGAGGAAATGGTATTTCCAATACTGAAATAACTCTGGTTAAAAGCAATACTGATGTCAGCATCCTGGGCACGAACCAGACGTTGCTCGGCACCGCTTGGAATATGGATATAACCCCAAATTTTATTTTGATTTAACAGGCGCTCAATTTCAGCTGTTTGTTCCGACACCGTAGCAATTTTAAGAGTATGATTCAGCTCCACATGTTGATAAATGCTTTGACTCAGCGCACTCTGGTCTTGATCAATAATCGCAATCGGTAAATGATCCGATTTCCCTTGAGCAAACATGCTGCTGAATAAAATAATCACCAGTGCAGGTGCCAGCGTGACCAGACACAGATCCCATTTTTCGCTGAGCAGATAGCGCAGTTCGCGCCATATACCCGTCCACATTATCGGGTCTCTTTCAGTTTAAATAATACGCTCATCCCGACTTTCAGTTCAGAAATCGCTGGTGTGGGTACAAGATGCAGCTTAAAACTGCGCACATCATAACCGCCGGTTTGACGTGTGGTCTTAATGGTGGCAAATTCACCTTCAGCACTGATCTGTCTAATTTGAAAAGTGGCGGTTTTATCTAGGGCGGGAATATAACCTTCAATACTGCTCATTTTCTGAAATGGGGCATATTGGTCTTCACGAATATTCAGGCTCACCCACATTTGATCTTCAATCAGGCTGACCACAGGGACTGCGGTGGCTACCAGCTCCGAGACTTTGCCATAGGTTTTAGACACCGTTCCGTTTACAGGTGCTACTAATTGGGTTTCTGCTTCTAAAGCATTGGCTTCATCCAGCGCAGCCTGGGCAATATCTACTTGTGCATCGGCAGAACTCTTTTGCTGTGAGGTGCTGCCACGTTTGGCACGTGCGTATTGCTGATACGCTGCTTCTGTCATTTGCGCCGCTGATTGACTGGCTGCATACAATTCATCACGGCGCTGGCGTGAAATCACACCTTCCTTCAATAAATTTGCACCACGCTCATAAGAAACTTTGGCTAAATTTTGCTGTGCTTTCAGCGATTGCCAGTTGGCATACAGACTGGCGATATTTTCTTCCTGCGAGCCACGTTCAGCAGTCGATTGTAAGGCCAGCGCAGATTGTAAAGCCGCTGCGGCTTGCTGTTTTTTGGCCTGAATTTCCGGGCTGTTTAAGCGCACCAGTACATCGCCTTTTTTGACCCGCTGACCTTCTTCTACATAGATTTCTTCAATACGGCTTGGCACTTTGGTCGCCACCTGAACTGTTTCAGCTTCTACACGACCCTGCAATTCAAGCGGAGCCGGTTGGTAGCTTTTCCACAATCCAAAAGCGATGACTGCCAGCAGAACTGGAATCAGGGCGAGCAATAAATATTTTTTCTTTTTAGCGATTTCAGGAGCTTGTTGTTGCTCGGTCGAAGTCGTCGCGTTGTTTTCTATTTCAGTTTTTGTTTCTACCTGTTGCGCAGGCGATTTTTCTGTATCGCTGGATGAAGCCACTTCATTCACAGGATCATTGGGTTTTTGATCTTCGTTCATGTTCGGCTCCATTAGCGAATATAGTGGGTGTTGGCATGTTGAATGTAGGTTGGAAATTCTGCAATCGAGCCATGGCTTTGTAATAGTGTGGCCAGTGACATCACATATTTGTAAGCATTCAAGGCAGTTTCAGCTCGTAGTCCGCTCAGCATATTTTGTGCATCGATGACCTGTGTGGCGGTGCCCGTATCTTCTTTAAAAGACAATTCTTGGATGCGTAAATTTTCCTGTGCGGCTTTCAAGTTTTGTGCCAGAAGTACATCACTTTGCTGTGCACTAAGTGCTTCGCTATAAGATTTATAAATCAGATTTTCAATTTCCTGCTGGGTGCGTGCAGTAAGCAGTTCTGTTGCAGAGCGTTTGAGTTCGGCAGCCTGAATATTCTTGTTTTTATCGATCCCGGAAAACAGGTTATAGCGTGCGGCAACCCCGACAATCCAGTTTTCATTTTGATCCAGACTATATTCGCCAAAAGCAAATACATTTGGTTTTTTCGCTGCTTGCTGGGCTTTCACATTGGCTTGGGCCAATTGGGTATCCAGCTGCATTTTTTGAATCAGCGCAGAGTTCTGACTAAAAGTTTTTAGCAGATGATTTAAGGCCTGTGGCTCGGTTTTATTGACAAATAAAGGCGTCGAAAGCTCAGTGATGCTACTTTCCTGAAGCAGATTATTCAGCTGGAACAGCGCAGCATTCAAATTGGCCTGCGTATTTTGCTGGCTGCGCTCGGCATTATTACGTGCCACTTCAAATTGCATACGCTGGCCTTTACTGATAAAACCTTGCTGTTCCATTTTTAAGGCATTGCGATAATGCTGCTGCATGGCATTCAGATTAAACAGCGCAGCTGCATGCAATTGCTTTTGGAGCTGCACATTAAAATAACTTTGAATCAGTTCAAAACGCTGCGTATCTTGCTGCTGTTTGTTGCTGAGCTGACTACGACCGACCTGAATATTGGCAATTTCTTTGGCACTACGGGTGAGGCCTCCAGTATATATTGGCATAATCACGGAAACAGTGGGGCGAATCACCTGATCTTCAAGGATGACATTAGACGTATCCGGAATCAGACCAACTCCGCTATGAATAGTATTGTTAAGTCCATCACGCAGTGGATCGGTAATACCTGCAGGTAGATCCACGCCATTACTGGCCTCCCACTCATTAAGCCGGCCATTCACGCCTTGAGAGAGTGAATTCTCCAGATTATTTTTAAATTGCTTTAATGGAATATCGACTTCACTGTGAAAGGCATAGGCACGAACATTCAGGTCGACACGTGGCAGACCTACGCCTTTTACTGCTTCAGCTTCAAGTTTTGAAGCCTGTTCCAGACTTTGATAGGCTTGGCTGCTATAAGAATTTTGCAACAACTGACGTTCAGCATCCTGAAAGCTGATGCTCTGTGCATGAGCAAAGCTGCCATACATCATAGATGCAAGCAGATTTAAACCCCAGACAAGCTGTCTTTTATTTTTCTTTAAGTTCATAAAGTCGCTAAACTGATTTAAAGCCGGTAATGTTATCCCGCTAGTATAAATCAAAGGTTCGCAGATAGAACTAGTGTAAAGTTATAGTATTGTTTCTTTTACATCTGTATTTCAAATACTTATCGGCTGTTTTTAATGGAATATCTAGAATCAAAAAATGGCTTAATCTTGAATATTTTCAATTGTTAGTTCAAAGATGATAAAAACAGCAGGCTAAAATACTGGTCAATTTATCTTGTGAATCTACATTGATTTTTTGACTCTATCTTGACTCATAGATTGAAATAATTTTGTGCAAGACCCTGCCAGATATGGTTAAATGCCATCATTTTATTGTGTTTCACTCTGAAAGGAAAAATCATGCGCGCGTACAACTTCTGTGCTGGTCCTGCTGCATTACCGACTGCCGTACTTGAAAAAGCTCAAGCTGAAATGCTTGACTGGCACGGCAAAGGTCTTTCGATCATGGAAATGAGCCACCGTAGTTCCGACTATGTTGCCATGGCTGAAAAAGCGGAAGCAGACCTGCGCAAACTCATGAATATTCCTGAGAACTACAAAGTATTGTTCTTGCAGGGTGGGGCATCACTACAGTTCTCGGCAATTCCATTGAACTTGCTTGGCAAAAACAACAAAGCAGACTATATCGATACCGGCATCTGGTCTGAAAAAGCTTTGAAAGAAGCGCAACGTTATGGCGATATCAATGTTGTAAAAGCAGGTATCCAAATTGATGGTAAATATGCGATCAGTGCACAAAGCGAATGGAATCTTTCTGATGATGCAGCTTATGTGCATTATGCCGATAATGAAACCATTGGCGGTCTGCAATTTGCTTCAATTCCTGAAACAGATAAGCCATTAGTGTGCGATTATTCATCTAGCATTTTATCTGCGCCAGTAGATGTCTCTAAATTTGGTTTGATCTATGCGGGCGCGCAAAAGAATATCGGGCCTGCTGGCTTAACGCTGGTGATCATTCGCGAAGATTTACTCGATCAAGCCAAGCCTGAAATTCCAAGCATCTTGAAATATTCAGATCAAGCGAAAAACGGTTCAATGGTCAATACACCATCAACTTATGCATGGTACTTGTCTGGTCTGGTGTTTGAATGGTTGCTGGAAAATGGCGGTGTAGATGCCATGCACAAGGTGAACCTTGAAAAAGCTAACCTGCTTTATGGTTATATCGATCAAAGCGATTTCTATGCGAATCCGATTGCAAAAGCAAATCGTTCGATCATGAACGTACCATTTACCTTGGCCAATGCTGATCTTGAGAAACAGTTCCTGAAAGAAGCCGAAACACAACATTTATTGAATCTTGCCGGTCACCGTTCAGTGGGTGGTATGCGCGCAAGTATTTATAATGCTGTGCCTTTAGAAGGCGTGCAGGCATTGGTGAACTTTATGGATGACTTTGCCAAACGCAATGGTTAATTCCTGAAACGAAAAAACCCAGCACAGGCTGGGTTTTTTATGAATACAATAATTTTAGAAAATAAAAGTATGCAGGATGAATCCGCAGATCAGCATCCCCAACATGAAAAAAAGGCATGACATCATATCAATATTATAGCGGGAGCTAAGATGATGCTCGACCTGTTGTAATGTTTCTTCTTGCACGATTTTCATAGATATTTATTGTCCGATCTATTTATCGTTAATACTAATTTGTTGTGAGTATTTTTATCATAAAAAATTGATTAAATAAAGTACATTTTTAATTAAAGAGGATAAATTTTCATTTTATTTAAATATCAAATTTGCATGACAACAGATTATTTATATGAGAAATCAAACGCTTATTTTTACAAGATTTTTAAGATTATTTTAAATATTTAAAATGAATTTATTTGAATTTAAAAATGTGGATAACTCGGTTTTTAATGAATTTAAATAGATTATTAAGCCAGAAAATATGTATAAAAAATAATCAAAAATTAAAATGACAAATAAGAAGATAGATGGATTAAAAGAAGATACCCATCAAAATGAATATCTTCTTTATATGTTTGAACTTAGGCCGCTTTTCTATAAATATTGGCCTGAATCCACAAGTTGCCACGGATATACTGGCCAATCTGGAAGTCTCTGTACTGGTCATTCCGCGTTGCAATCCGGATCAAGGTCGCAGGCTGGCCTTCATCATGAATGAGGGTGACATCATAAAGGGTATAGTCCTGACCCATAAACTGCATAGTCGTTTTACCGACAATATTGCCCTGGAACCAGGCTTCATCTTCCTGACCCATGGTTTCGCCGTATAGATAAGCCACCATTTTAGAAAAATCTACGGTTACAGGTTCTTTATCTTCTTCGCACTGCGGCTGCCAGGCATCAATCTGTTCCTGCAAATTATCCGGTGCTACACCATTATTGGCAGCCAGAATATCATTCAAGGCACGGTGGTGCTTGATCGAAGCCGGATCATCAACCACCAGATGTTCATGCTCGGCAACAGCTTCAAGCTCATAGGCCCAGGCATTCAGGTTCACCACATAAGGCTGGTCTTTTTCATAATGCGCATGATTGACGCTATACAGGCTGTCAAAAGCATAAATGATATTATTGGCACCCAAATTCAAACGTAATACCGCCTGAGTATTGGATTTACAGGAAATGATCCGGTCAATCGTGGCTTTTACCTGATACGGACTTTCAAAGCAGGGGAAGGCAGTTTTTACTGCTTGAGGTTTGTTGTTTTCGACGGCAATCACCTGACTCAACTGCACTGCAGCTTTGTTCGGCCCCTGAATCAGCCAGGTATCTCCATCCATATCACATTCTTGTGTACAAAGACCCATCGGCATCACAGGTGCATCGAGTGCTTTGCCTAACCACTGTGGAACGTCGCTACCGGGGTTTTCCGTGAGCAGGGTCCAGTGTTCGACATGACTACCGAAATTCTGATCATCAATGGTGATGATCTCTGGGCTATTCTGATTTTTCATATGCACAATTGATCTTGGATGACTTATTTATAGTTAATCGAGGGTCATTGCGATTTTTCAAGTCAATCGAATGAATTTAAAAATTAAAATGCAAATCATGTGAAGTCCATTTTATTCTGGATCGAGTTATTTTTGCCAGGCAGAGCATGTATATTTTGAAGTACACAGGGCAGATCTGCTACAAATGAAGTGATTTAACCATCAACCTGATCCTGCCAATTTGCTAGAATAAGCAGGATTAATACCTTAATGGGAAGCCCTGTGTTGCCATTCAAACTTTGGGTCGATGCCGATGCATTACCCCGTATTCTGAGAGATGTGATTATCCGTGCCTCGGATCGCTATCAGCTGGAAGTGACTTTTGTGGCCAATCAGCCGGTTGGTATCACACCTTCGGTCAGAATTAATTCAATTCAGGTAATGAGTGGGGCGGATGCTGCAGATAAAGAGATTATTCTGCGCATGAAAGAGCATGATATTGTCATGACCCAAGATATTCCCCTGGCGGCAGAAGTGATTGAAAAGGGCGGGATTGCGATTCATCCACGCGGTGAGGTGTATACCACGGCCAATGTCAAAGCGCGTTTGCATCTGCGTGACTTTATGGACAGCTTGCGCGGTGCCGGTGTGCAAACTGGTGGCCCGCCACCCATTTCAGAGCGGGATAAACGTGAATTCTCTAGCGCACTCGATCAAACCATTCAAAAACAAAAACGCAAGACTTCCGCGCTTTAAGCATTATTCAGAGTAATTCGCATGCCCACACAAACCAATATGATCGCCACCTATATTTTATTGGTGTTTATCTGGGCGACGACACCGCTTGCCATTGTCTGGAGCGTGACCGATCTGCATCCGCTCTGGGCACTGGCACTACGCTTCTTTCTGGCCTTGCCTTTTGCATTTGCCTTATTGTGGCTGTTTAAAACCCGATTTCCTGTTGATTCACTCTCAATGCACAGCTATCTGGCTGGTGCTTGCAGCTTTATTGGCTCGCAGATTTTTACCTATCTGGCCACGGGTTATCTCAGTTCGGGCATTATCGCATTGATGTTTGGTCTGGCCCCGATTATTACCGGCCTGATTGGCCGTTTCGTTTTTCAGCTCAAACTCTATCCTTCACAGTGGTGCGGCATGGCAATTGCATTGCTGGGGCTGGGGATTATTTGTGTGGGTGGAAAAGACCAGCATATTCAGCCGGTGGGCATCGGCCTGATGTTACTCAGCGTGTTTATTTACTGTGTTTCGATGTTCTGGGTGAAAAAGGTCAATGCGCCTTTGCAGCCCATGGCACAAGCGGCCGGTTCGATCGCGGTTTCAGCCCTCATGGCCTGTGCCATGCTGCCTTTTATCTGGCAATTTGCGCCTACCCAGATGCCACAGGCGAAATCACTGATCGGACTGGGATATGCCGTGGTGATGGCTTCACTGATTGCAATGTTCTGTTATTTTAAACTGGTGCAGAAAATCAAGGCGACGACCTTGTCTTTGACCACAGTGCTGACACCGATGCTGGCCTTATTTGTTGGCGTACTTCTCAATGATGAAAAACTATCCGGTGCAGCAGTTGTTGGTGTTGGCATTTTGCTGGCGGGTTTATTGTTATACTTTTCCAGAGAAATTAAAGCCAGCTATGCTGCCCGCCTGCCATCAACAAACCAACAGCACTAAGTCAGCGATTTAAGCAAAGTCGGCTTTGACACATTCACCCAGTTTGACTCGGTCCTGTGGATGCATGGTAATAAAATAGGCACCGGTCCGGAATTTACCATTTTCTTCTTCACGGCTATAAGCAACCTGAGCGGTTGCGGCAATATGGAAGAAATTTTCCGGGTGGCTTAAAGTCACGTGCAGATAGGTGCCTTCCGTGATCGGGCGGTCACTAAAGAAGCTAAAACCGGTTTCTGAAAAGTTCACCTGCTCCGGTACAGGTAACATGCTTTGTACAATTGCGTCATACAAAGATCCGGTAATAAGGTTTAATTTTTGGTTGAATAAGGATAAGATTCGAGCAATTTGTTGATCTTTTTCAGATAATTGTTCTAATTCGTAGTTAACCGCGTGATCAAATTGATCTAGTTCTGCAAGTAGTAGAAAATAGCGGGGCAAGACAAAGTTAGAGTCATAAGGATCATTTAAGGCAACATCATCGGAAATAATCTGATAATTAATTCGTAAGGCAGCATCGATTCGAGACATAACGCGTCTTTCCGTGAATCCGTTTGGATGCTGTACATTTTCCATAATTTATTACCTCGGACTAGATGGTTATGTTTAAACCAATCTCGCTGTATATAGGGTTGAAATATACTCGCGCACGGCGTAGTAACCACTTCATTTCTTTTATTGCGTTGGTCTCAATGATCGGCCTCACACTCGGTGTGGCAGTCCTCATTACAGTGTTGTCTGTGATGAATGGTTTTGACCGAGAGTTAAAGAATCGTGTCTTAGGAATGATACCTCAAGCGACTGTTTCCTCAACACAAATTTTAACAAATTGGCCAGAACTTGCAAAGCAAATTGAAGGGCATGAGCATGTTCATGGAGTCGCACCTTTTACTCAATTACAAGGCATGCTGACCGCACAGGGTCAGGTCGCCGGCATTATGGTCAGCGGGATTGAACCCGAGTATGAGAAAAAAGTTTCAATTATACAAAACCATATGGTTGAGGGCAGTATCGACAGCCTGAAAAAAGGTGAATTTGGTATTGTTTTGGGCAAGCAAATGACCGATGCCATGGGTGTGGGTTTAAATGACAATATTACTCTGGTTTTGCCAGAAGCCACCCCATCACCAGCTGGTGTCGTCCCGCGTTTCAAGCGTTTTAAAGTGGTGGGAATCTTCAGTATTGGTGCTGAAGTTGACTCGATGATGGGTTATATCGCTTTAAATGATGCCTCGACCTTGCTGCGTCTACCGGATGGTGCGCAGGGTGTGCGTATGAAGCTGGATGATATTTTCCTGGCACCACAAGTGTCTCAGGAAATTGTGCGTGATTTGCCGGGGAATTTCTATGCTTCGGACTGGACTTATACCCATGGTAATCTGTTCAGCGCGATTCAGATGGAAAAAGCCATGGTCAGCCTGCTTTTATTCCTGATCGTTCTAGTCGCGGCATTTAATATTGTGTCTTCACTGGTGATGGTGGTGACGGATAAAAAATCGGACATTGCCATTTTAAGGACTTTGGGGGCTTCACCTGCCACCATTACCAAAATCTTTATGGTGCAAGGTACCGTGATTGGGGTGATTGGAACTTGTGCAGGGGCCATCCTCGGGATTATTGCGGCAACCAGTATCAGTAGCTTTATTGGCTGGCTCAACAATACTTTAGGCCTGAATATGTTTGATGCCTATTTTATTAACTACTTACCTTCGTATCTGCGCTGGCAGGATGTCTTGGTGATTGTAGGCTTGTCACTGGCACTCAGTTTTGTCGCGACAATTTATCCGGCTTTACGTGCAGCAAAAATTCAACCGGCAGAGGCTTTGCGTTATGAGTAATCTGATTTTAGATGCCCAGAATATTCACAAATCCTTTACCGATGGCAAGGCCACTGTCGATGTGATTCGCGGCTTGTCGCTACAGGTAAAAGCAGGTGAGTTTGTTTCGATTGTAGGTTCAAGTGGTTCAGGCAAAAGTACCTTATTACATGTTTTGGGTGGATTGGATCGCCCGACGTCAGGTCAGGTCATGGTGAATGGCCGCCGTTTTGATACCTTGTCTGAAGCAGAACGCGGTTATGTGCGGAATGAGCATTTGGGCTTTGTTTATCAGTTTCATCACCTGTTGCCAGAATTTACGGCACTGGAAAATGTGGCCATGCCGCTGATGTTACGCGACAACATGAAGTTTAAGGAAGCCAAACAGCAGGCCGAATATTTGCTGGAACGTGTTGGTCTTTCGCATCGTCTGACTCACAAGCCGGGTGAATTATCCGGAGGTGAGCGTCAGCGTGTAGCTTTGGCGCGTGCAGTGGTGGGTAAACCTAAACTGATGATGGCCGATGAACCGACCGGAAATCTGGATCGCAAGACTGCAGCAAAGATTTTTGAACTGCTGACCGAATTGCAACGTGAGTTCAATATGGCGATGCTGATTGTGACGCATGATGAACAGCTAGCCCATGCAGCAGATCGGATTTTACATATGCAGGATGGTCTCTGGATTGAACCATAAATAACGAGAATATTCGCATTTGATTGAAGCTCACTCCGGTGGGCTTTATTATTGGACAAAATAATAACAAGACAGAATAAGATTCAATGTTGCAGTGGCTATGTATTGGCTGGATTTTAGGCCTTGCCTGTATGGGGAAAAGTTTCCTGACTGTTCAACTGAGCGGGACGGCAGTTTTGATCGTTGCGCTGTTGTGGTATCTGTGTTGCCATAAATTAAAGTTCATCTTGAATACACCGCTGAGAAGCCTGTTGATCACTGGGTCAAGCCTACTTTTAGGGCTGTTTTTAGGTCACGCTTATGCCAATCTGCAATTGGCTGAACGTTTATCCAAGCGAGAGCACGAGGTCTCTGAAAAAGAAATCGTGGTGTATATCAAAGAGCTGAATAAACTGGGCGATCAGAATATCCAGCAAGCCTTGCATGTGCTTAATCCTGATGGCAATACAGTTAAGTGGATGGGTTTTCTGCCAGTTTCAGATCCTACCACATCCAGTTTGGTAAATGATGAAACCAAACAGCAGACTCTTGAACTGGGACACTATTATTTATTACAAGGCCAGATTCGGCCTAGCCATAGTTATGCCACACCAGGTGCCTTTGATGCAGAAAAGTGGGCATTACAGCAAAATGTTATGGCCGGTTTCCGAATCAAGAGCATTCAGGAGTTGCAACTGCAACAACTCTATACGCTAGGTCATGCTCAACATTTCCGTCAGCAACAAAAGTTGAATCAGCGATTTTTGCTTTGCGTAGAACAACAGCGACTGGCCTTAAGAGAGTTTGTGGCCAGACAACCCGTACAGCAGAAAGGCTTGTTACTGGCTCTATTAAGTGGTGATGAAAGTCTCTTGGATCAAGCGACGGAACAGCAATTCCAGCATTTTGGCATGAGTCATTTACTGGCGATTTCCGGACCGCATGTGCTGATCTTTGCTTTTATCGTCTGTGGCACCTTGCAATATCTGATTTCAAGGTATGCACCGCAGATTTATCTGAAATGGCCAAGGCAGTATTTTTTGAGTCTGCCTTTTTTGTTATGTGTATTACTGTATTGTGCCTTTGTCGGTTTTGAGATTCCGGCGCTACGCACTTTACTGATTTGTGTGATTGTAACTTTAACCTTGCTGCTCAGGCAAAGTGTGCAGCCATTAAAATTGCTGATTTTAAGTGCTGCCTTATTGTTGCTCTTTGATCCTTTTAGTATTTTGTCGGCCGCATTCTGGTTGTCTTATGGGGCTTGTTTTGTCTTGCTGCGAATCTATCAAACCATTCAGCAGCAACCGAATCAAACAATACAAACAGCATTACAACGTCTGTATTTTGCAATGAAAGTTTTAGTGGAGTCGCAGTGGAAAATTTTTCTGGCCCTGTTTCCCTTAATGATGCTGTTTTTTAAGCAGGTGGCTTGGATTACCCCGCTAAGCAACCTAGTAGCCATCCCGTGGATTGGCCTGCTAATAGTTCCCGTAGATATTCTGGCGGCTTTATTATTTTTCATTTCTGAACCACTTTCGAGTCTGCTGTTTCAGCTCAATGATATTTTTATTCATATACTGCTGGCATTTTTGAATCTGCTTGATCGGCTGTTTGCACCGCAACTGATTCCTGTGGCCATGAATGTCTGGATGATTGCTCTATGTATTTTGGGCTTATTAATTGTCTTTTTGCCGCGTGGCTTAGTGCCTAAAAGCTGGACAGCACTTGCCTGTTTACCACTGTACATTCCTCAACTTAATCAGCATGCATTTCAGCTGTCTGTTCTGGATGTCGGGCAGGGACAGGCCATCTTCATTCGGGAAGGGCAAAAGAGCATGATGATCGATATGGGCGGTTATTATAATGAAGAAAAATTCAGTATTGGTCGGCAAGTGATTATGCCATTTTTGTCTGTGCAAGGTGTTGGAGAACTGGATCAACTGATTTTGACCCATCTGGATCAGGACCATAGCGGTGCATATCACAGCATTAAAGATCAACTAAACATCCGACAAGTGTCATCCAATCAGATGCCTGAAACAGCTGCTTCTTCAAGTTTTCAGTTTTGTTATGCAGGACAGCAATGGCAATGGTCTGAGACGATTAACTTTAAAATTCTGGCACCTCGGCAGCAGCAGTTAAATACGCCAAACTTCAATAAAAACGACCGCTCTTGTGTGATATATCTGCAAGTTAAAAATGCCGGACCGTATCAAAACTTTTTACTGATGGGGGATGCGGGTTGGGAAACTGAATATCAGCTGCTTCAAGATTATCCGGAACTTAAAGTCGATGTGCTGGTACTCGGCCATCATGGCAGTCAGCACAGTTCAGCTTATCAATTTTTAGAAGTTTTGCGGCCTAAATTGACGATTGCCTCGGCTGGAAAATTTAACCGCTATGGCCACCCGAGCCAACTGACCCAGCAACGGTTAAAAGCTCTTAATATTCCATTATTAACCACGGCAGAACAGGGGAGTGTGCACTTTCAGCAACAAGGCTTAAAACTGGTACTTTCTGCCGAACGACATGAATGGCAGTGGTTGTATCGTCAGCCCTTAAGTGACTGATTCCAATATGGGCGAAACTTTATGTAGTTCTTGAGTTCTTAATGCATTTACTTTGCCCAAAGCTTGTTCATGCTCAAGTTTGTAGAGATTTCCCAAGTCTTGATGCGCATTAAAGCGTTTATAACTCCAATGATAATGTTCCGGATGGCGACGAATTAAATTTTCAATACTATTGATAATGACTTGTGTGCCTTGATTGGCATTGCCATTATAAATTTTTTCATCAACTGCTTCGATAAAAATATCGAATCCATCTTCAGTATTACGTAGAGCATATAAAAACAGGGCACGCGCTTTGGTCTTTTGAATCAGCTTGGCACTTAAATTACTGGTGGCCAAAGGCACGCCGAAATAGGGAATATATTCACCACCGATATTCGGGGTATGATCCGGAAGGATGACCGTAGTGCCACCTTGTTTTAAGGCTTTAAAAATCTGACGGACGCCAGATTCATCGGTCGGCACCAGATGCGCCTGTTCACGACTACGGGCGGCCCGTACAAATTGATCTGCAGCCTGATTTTTCACAGGTTTGTACATAATGGTCATTGAGGTGAACTGGGCAATATAGGCATTCATAATTTCCCAGGTACCAAAATGCGGCACGATTAACACGAGGCCTTTATTTTGTGCAATGGCATCATGAAGTAGATCTTCGCCAATAACGCGATGAACGCGTTTAAGATTTTTCTGATTGCTTGAGCCCCAAATAGTAAAGAACTCGAAATATGACATTAATTCATTGCGAATCGCAGCACGGTTAATCTGTTCACGTTCCTGATTAGACAGTTCTGAAAGACTGATTTCAAGGTTGAGACGAATGACTTCCGAAGTTTTAGTGACTTTAAAACTGTTCACAATAAAGGCCAGAATACGGGCCATCCAGCGAGAAACCGGAAGCGGTTGGCGGCTAATGTATTTGAGTAATCCGTAAGCTGAATTCCGTGAGCCCTGTTTCGTCATTGATTTCGTCTAAGTACAAAAAAAGAGAACAAAATTTATTATAGGCGAAAACGTTTTGTTTAGACAGAATTACCCGATTCAGTGTATATAATGGATTCAATATAAATCAATTTATTGGATTATTTATGTCCGATTGGCCACCAAAACCTGAAAATCAAATACAAAATACGCAACAGCCAGTTCAACCGACTGGTCCGGAATGGAAATTGCTTGAAAAAGCAGTTTTAGCTTCGGTAGAAGAACAGCGCCGTGCACGCCGTTGGGGAATTTTCTTTAAATTTCTGACTTTTGCTTATCTGCTTGTTGTCATTTTGGCATTAGGCAAAAGCTGTAGTTCAGTTTCTTCAGATGCTAGCGCTGCTGCGGGTTCGCATATCGCAGTCGTGGATATTGTGGGTACGATTGCAGCCGACAAGCAGAGCGTCAACAGTAGCAATACCATCAAATCATTGAAAAAAGCCTTTGAAAATAAACAAAGTAAAGCAGTGGTG
The DNA here is from genome assembly GCF_000369685.1 of Acinetobacter sp. CIP 102136. Taxonomy (GTDB): domain Bacteria; phylum Pseudomonadota; class Gammaproteobacteria; order Pseudomonadales; family Moraxellaceae; genus Acinetobacter; species Acinetobacter fasciculus. The sequence continues at coordinate 1,570,828 of NZ_KB850142.1, read as the reverse complement.
CTGAATATCAACTCACCTGGCGGTTCACCGGTACAGTCCGATGAAATCTGGCAAGAAATTCAGTATCTGAAAAAACAGCATTCTGGGAAAAAATTGTATGCCGTGATTGGCGATACTGGTGCTTCAGGTGCTTATTATATTGCTTCAGCTGCGGATGAAATTATTGTCAATCCATCGAGCTTGGTCGGTTCAATTGGGGTGATCATGCCGAATTATGGTGTGACTAATCTATTGCAAAAATTAGGTGTTGAAGATCGCACCATGACTTCAGGTGAAAATAAAGCTTTGCTGTCTATGACTCAGCCGGTTGATCCTGTGCAAAAAGCCCACGTACAGGGTGTGCTGGATAATGTGCATGGTCACTTTATTAATGCAGTTAAACAAGGACGTGGCAATAAATTGAAATCCAATGATCCTGCTATTTTCTCTGGCTTGTTCTGGACCGGTGATCAGGCGGTGAAATTAGGAATTGCGGATCGTATCGGTAGCTTAAATACTTTGAAACGTGAACTGAAAACTGAAAAAGCGTTGAATTACACCATTGAATATAGTCCATTTGAATCAGTCTTGGGTCGTATGGGTTCATCGATTGGGGATGGAATTGCTTCTTCGGTTGCACAGAAGCTTCAGTCAGAAAATAGCACGACACTGCAATGAAACCATTGATTCATTTCGCGCACGCCAATGGCGTGCCATCCAAAGTCTATCAAAAGCTGTTTGATGGATTACAAGATGATTACGATATTATCTATGTGCCGCTTTTAGGGCCAGACAAGCGTTATCCGGTTGATAACCATTGGAAAAGCCTGACCCAGCAAGTGATTGACAGTATTGTACGTCAGTCACATGGGCGACCTGTCATTGGTCTGGGGCATTCTTTGGGATCTGTGTTAACTCTGCAGGCGGCTTTGCAGCGTCCGGAACTGTTTTCACAAATGATCATGCTGGACCCGCCGATGATTATGGGCAAAGAAGCCTTTGCCTTGCATATTGCGAAAACTTTTCGCTTAAAAGCATTGGATAAAATGTCTCCGGCCGGTCTGTCCAAACGCCGTCGTGACCATTGGAATTCACGTGAACAAGCCGCTGAATTGCTGCGCCCTAAAGGTTTTTATCAGGATTTTGATGCAGATTGCTTCCAAGCTTATATTGACCATGCCTTGCAGGATGATCCCATCCGGGGTGGGGTAGAACTCACTATTCCTAAAATGGATGAGGTCGCAGTCTTTAGAACCAATCCGTCACTATGGTGGTTGCCTCAGGCAAAACCCAAAATTCCTGTGCATTTAGTTGTGGCTAAGAAAGGTCCATTTCTGGCCCGAAAGTTCCCGCAGCAAGTGCAAAAGAAATTTGGTATTCCTTTTACCGTGGTGGATGGTGGACATATGTTCCCATTGGAACAACCTGATCAAGTAGCTGGCTTGGTCAAACAGCTGATTCAGCAACAGTCTGCTTGAATTATTGAATATATTGGAAATAAAAAAACGCATCCGAGGATGCGTTTTTTTATATCTAAATTTTTTTAGAACTTGCAGAATTGAACAGGCGCTTGCATTTTCTCATTTCGATATAACACACCATCTTTAGTATGTTGAATCGTTCCGCTACAAATCCATTCTACGACTTGTGGATAGATCACATGCTCGAGGCTATGCACACGTGTTGCCAAACTTTCTACCGTATCATGATGAGAAACCTTGAGAACACCTTGGGCAAGCGCTTGGCCTGCATCCAGTTCAGCCGTAACATAATGCACCGTACAACCGTGCAGAACATCACCGGTATTGAGTACACGCTGATGCGTATGCATGCCTTTATAATAAGGCAACAGGGAAGGGTGAATATTTAACATTTTTCCTTCCCAGGCTTTCACAAATTTTTCACTTAAAATTCGCATAAAGCCGGCAAGTACCACCAGATCCACATCCCAGTCCAAAAGCTGTTGATGCATCACATCATCAAAAGCCTCTCGGTTTGGATATTGCTTGTGTTCAATAACTGCAGTCTGAATGCCTGCGTGCTGTGCACGCGTTAAAGCAAAGGCTTCAGGCTTGTTGGAAATCACGCCCACAATTTGCCCCGAAAGATTGGCATCAATCAAGGCTTGCAGATTTGATCCGCTACCTGAAACAAGTACAGCAATTTTAATCATGCGAAATTACGCGAAGATCACACGAATTTTTTCGTCTGCACCTGCAACCGATTCAGCATTGTCTTGAATCTGACCCATTGCCCATGCTTTTTCGCCAAGCTGGTTAAGTAATTCAACAGTTTTGTCTGCATCTGCTGCATCAACCACAACGACCATGCCGACACCACAGTTGAAAGTACGGTACATTTCAAACTGTTCTACACCACCTTCGCGTTGTAGAAGTTTGAATAGCTCAGGCCATTCCCAAGAAGATTCATTCACAAGCGCTTGAGCGCCGTTTGGAAGTACGCGAGGCAAGTTACCTGGTAAACCACCACCGGTGATGTGTGCCATCGCATGGACATCAACGTGTTTTAACAGTTCAAGAATTGGTTTTACATAAATGCGTGTTGGTTCCATTGCAACATCTGCAAGTGGGCGGCCATCGACGATTTGATTCAGGTCAACGTTTTTCACGTCCAGGATTTTACGAAGCAGTGAGTAGCCGTTTGAGTGCGCACCTGAAGAAGCTACACCAATTAAAACGTCACCCGCTTTGACTTTAGAGCCATCAATAATTTTACTTTGCTCAACAACACCGACACAGAAACCTGCAAGATCGTAATCTTCGCCTTCATACATGCCTGGCATTTCAGCAGTTTCACCGCCAACTAATGCACAGCCAGCAAGTTCACAACCAGCGCCAATACCAGTGACTACATTTGCAGCAACATCAACATTTAAGTGACCAGTTGCATAATAATCAAGGAAGAACAGTGGTTCAGCACCACAGACAAGAAGGTCATTCACGCACATTGCAACCAGGTCTTGACCAATTGTGTCATGACGGTTCAAATTCAGTGCCAGACGTAATTTTGTACCAACACCATCTGTGCCAGATACGAGAACAGGTTCTTCATAACCTTTAGGAATTTTACAAAGTGCACCAAAGCCACCTAGACCGCCCATAACTTCGGGACGTGAGGTACGCTTAGCGACAGATTTGATACGATCGACTAACGCGTCGCCCGCCTCAATGTCGACACCTGCATCTTTGTAGCTTAAACCAGTGTTTGGGGTAGAAGTTGAGTTGCTCATAATGAAGTCTCCGCATTCGCGGGTGCGATTATAACCTGAATATGTAAAACTCTTATGGTATTTGTGGCCTAAAATGCTATCTTTATTAAAATATTTTAATTTTTAGAATGATTAATAGAGAAAAGGCAAGATTCTATGGTCGATCGTACTTTACGGCGCATTCTTATACTTGCTGGTATAGCATTGATACTTTGGGTTTTATATCTGCTTAAACCAGTTGTAGTTCCTTTTGTTGCAGCTTTTCTAATTGCTTATTTATTTAGCCCCTTGGTTAATGTTTTGCACCGCATTGGGCTGGCTCGATGGCTCTCGATCAGTATCGTATTTATCGGGATTGGGATCGTGGTTACATTGGTGATGTGGTATCTGGTGCCACTAGTCTGGCAGCAGCTGATGTATGCGCGTGATAGCATTCCGGCCGGGATTCACTGGATCAATTACACGTTCCTACCTTGGCTTTCCGATAGCTTTAATCTGGTTCCGATGGAGATCGATACTGACCAGATTTCCTCAGTAGTAATGGACTATGTCCAGACCAATTATAGTGCTGACAGTATTCAGGCAATGCTGCTGAAACTGGCACAATCTGGTCTGAACTTTATCCAGATTGGTGGCACGATTGTCCTAATTCCGATTATTGCCTTTTATTTCTTGCTGGATTGGGATCGTATGCTGGACAGCTTACGTCGTCTAATTCCCCGTCCTTATGAAAAAACAACCTTAACTATTGTGAGTGAATGTCATAGTGTTTTAGGTGCCTTTGTCAAAGGTCAGTTCCTGGTCATGGTTCTACTAGGCGTAGTCTATGCAGTGGGACTGCAACTGATTGGCCTAGAGATTGGCTTGATCATCGGGATGATTGCCGGATTGTGCAGTATCATTCCGTATCTTGGTTTTGCGGTTGGAATTATTGCCGCAGTCATTGCAACCTTTTTCCAATTTGGAATCGACTGGTGGCAACTGGTATTGGTCGGGATTGTCTTTATGGTCGGGCAGGCCGTCGAAGGCTATATTCTGCAACCGTTCTTGCTAGGTGATAAAATCGGTCTTTCTCCTGTAGCTGTAGTGTTTGCAGTTCTGGCAGGTGCACAACTGGCCGGTTTCTTGGGCATGCTGATTGCCTTACCGGTGGCAGCCGTGATTGTGGTACTGCTGCGGCATATCCGTGAGTATTATGAACATACGCCATTTTATGGTGATCGGGCTGTTATCATACAAGATGCATCTACCGGTTCAATCAATATTGAAACAGCAGACTTAGATGTTGATATTGAAATGAAAAAGCCACAGAAAAAACCGCTGCAAGCAGAGGAGAACTCAAGTAAAATTCACGATCCACATCGTAAAGACTCATAAGGCCAAAAAATCGTATGCGTCAATTGCAGTTAGATATAGAACCTCAGCTCGATGCCCGAATCAGTGATTTTTCAGGGCCGGGTTGGGGGCATGTCATTGATGCTGTCCGTCAATTACATGCAGGCCTGATCAACCAATTTTATGTCTATGGGGGAGCCGGTACAGGTAAAAGTCATTTGTTGTCTGCCATCTGTGACTCTTATCTGGAAGTAGGTAAATCTGCAATTCAGGTATCTTTGCTTGAGCTTTTAGATGCACCGACTGAGGCGATTACTTCTCTAGATCGTTTTGATCTGGTAGCACTTGATGATATCGAAGCGATTAGTGGCGTACCCCATTGGCAACGCGCAGTATTTCACTTGATTAATTATAATAATGAAGGTGGTGGGCAGTTGGTGTTTTCGTCACGTTTTGCACCTATCGAACTCAAACTCGAATTGCCAGATTTACAATCCCGTCTCACGCAGGCGGTCAGTACCCGTGTTCCGAGTGGCAGTTTGTATGCTGATCGCTATGCGCTGGTTTCCTCGGTACTCGATCGTCGTGGGATCCATTTAGACCCTCAAATCTTTGACTATTTACTCAGCCATGGGCCACATCAAACTTCAGTGCTGCTTCAAAGATTAGAGCAGATTATTCAACTACTTAAAGGGGAAAAGTTAAAAGTTAGCAATGCTAATTTGCGGCAGATATATGCCTTGATTGACGAATATCGGTAAATCATAAAAATTCTTGAGTAATTACTCAGTCTATGACACAGTAAGGCAAAATAATTCGCTGTTGCAAGGATTCTGCAACTTTAGAAGAAAAAGAAAGAAATAAAAATTAAGGAGAAGGTTATGCTCAAGAAGAGCATAGGCATAGCTTTGCTATGTATAGCGGGGCAGTCGTATAGTGCAGATATTATTGTAACCACTACAGAAGATATTGAAAAAGATGACAAGGAATGTTCACTTCGAGAAGCTGTTGAGTATGTTAACCGTGGCTTAGCTAAATCAGGTTTTATGGGGTGTGGTGGGGAGAACTCATCCAGTACCATTATTTTAAAAGAAAAAAATACCTATGTGTTGAACCAGCATATCGCGATTAAAAAATCTCTTACCATCCGTGCGGTCGCAGAAAGTGATGGCGAATTCAGTACGGATGAAAAAGCATTAGGCTTGCATAATGCTCATATTCAAATGAAAGGTACTGATAACCTTTTCCGGATCAACAGTACAGATACATTGGTTCAGTTAAATTTGAAAGAACTGGATCTTGAAGGCTGTGGTAAAACCAGTTGTGCTGAACAAGGTGGCCTAATTTATAATAAAGGTCAGCTAATTCTAGAATATAACCGTCTATTTAATGCTGCTGCCAACTTGGGTGGGGCAATTTATAATGCTGGCAAGTTTGGTCAGAACTTAACAAGCCGTGCACAAATTAAAAATAGTCTGATCGAAAATAATAAAGCCCAACGAGGCGGGATCCTGTATAGCGAGCTACCTGCTTTCCTCATTTATCAAAGTGTACTTAAAAATAATCAGACACTGGATAATTCCGCGACCAATATTTATAGCGCGGGACAGTTTGCTGACTCCAGTAAAGATCAAGGTATTAGTGGGGAGGTATTAAGTAGTACGATACTAAAAAATAAGGGTGTATTTATTAATGTCCTGGACGGGATGGGATTGAATAATCTCACCATAGTTGACAATGAAAATACTGCTTTAAATATCCATGCACCGTATGGAAGAGCTTATGTAGCGAATAGTATTATTTTAAGAAATGGTACACAGGATTGCCAAATTATCACTGGTGATAAGTCTGTGTCGCAAAATAATCTGCTGACAGCCTCGTGTGGTGTAGGGGATGCCGTCGCGCCGAACCAGTTCTGGAATGGTACACGACTTTTTGCTGAATCCTCAGATAAAAGTGAAGGTATTTGTCAGACCCTACAAGAAAATAATAATGCCATACTTTGTCCATATAGCGTTCCTAAAGGACAATTTCTCGGTTATATGCGCCCACGAATTTTGTTGAACTATATCCTTGTGAGTGAATCACCGATTGTGAATAGAGGCACAGGATTGAGTTTAGCAAATCCAACGGTAGCATGTGAAGCGGCAGATCAGCGCGGGATCAACCGTTTGATGGATAATCTGTTTTGTGATCGTGGTGCTGTTGAAATCACGATACCAATCTCAGGCAGTCTGGTGGGAGAAGATCTGTTAAAGGGTGAAATTGCCAAGTTTTCAATTGAATCTTATCTGGGAGATAGTGATTTAATTCCAAAAGAACAGTGTAATGCCATTGTTGGTCAGAATCCGACGGGGGAGCCTTGGCAAGATGGCTGTTTGAAAGTGGTACAAACCAAAACAGCTTCCAAGGGTAAAACAATCATCGATATTCATGGCAATGTCGTTTATACCCCGGATTCTACCTGGCATGGAGCAGATATTTTCGAACTACAAGTGGTGACCTCATCGACACGGTTTAATAAAAGTAAACCTTATTTGACTATTACTACTCAAATTGTTCAGGAGCCAAAAAATGAAATGGAAGACAAAGCAATCAAAACTTCAGGCGGCTCATGGGGTGGTGGTGGGCTACTGATTTTACTCGGATTAATAGGTTTACGCCGTGGATTAAAAGATTAAGGAAAAATCATGAAAAATTATAAAAAAGGACTGCTTGCGGCCATGATTTTATCTGCCATGAGTTTGATGGCAGCCGAAGATAAAACGATATATGTAACTACTTTTGCTGATGAAGATGGCGAGAATAATAATGCCTGTTCTTTGCGAGAAGCCATTAAAACTGCAAAACTGGATAAATCTTATGGCGGATGTAATGTAGGACGTACGCTTCGATTGGATGGTTCAGCTGCAGATGTGATTCAGCTTGAAGCAGGCGAGTACAAATTAGATAAAGAGCTGATCGTAGAGTCAGCGCTCAAAATTTATGGGAAAACTCCGCTTAACTATGCTAGTCGTAGTCCGATTACGCTGTTATATCCAACCCGGGAGGCTTTAAAAAGTACTATTTCAGGCCAGGGGAAAACCAGATTATTTAATAGTATGGCCAGCCAATCCAGTCTGGAAATTCATCATCTGATCTTAAAGGATGGCTATGCAGCAATAAATACCTTGGATAAAGGTAATGGCGGTACTTTTTATGTAGCAGGGCCTTTAAGTATTAATACCAGTGAAATAGTAAATTCCCGAGCTGCTGCAGAAGGTGGGGCGATTTATAGTGTAGCAATGAATACGGAAAGGAATATTGTTATTCAGGATTCTTTAATTCAAAAAAATCAGGCGAGTTCATATGGTAGTGTTTTGGCAATGGACTGTCAGGGAAATTTAGGTACAACTCAAACCAATGTGAAAATTAATTCCAGTAGTATTGTTAAAAACGGTTCAGACACTACTAACAGTATTATTGATTTTTGTGGCTATGCCACAGTAGAAATTGTTAACTCTACTATTGCGAAGAATACTGCAAGTACCACAGGACATATTGTGCGTATGACGAATGAAGTTAATCGTCCACTCAGTAAATTCTCCAGTTTAACTGCATTAAGTAATACTATTGTTGAAAATACAGCTCAATCTACTTTATTTTATGACAATACCGGTTTTAGGTATTTTAATTTCAATGTTTTAGCCTTTAACCAAGGCCTGTCTTGTGAGTATGCCTTAAATCAGGGAAATCCGACCAGGGCACAACGTGTTGAATTTTCTACAATTCGAAATGCAATTCAAACGACTGGGCCATCACGTTGCGTATTGCCAGAATTAGACGAAGATACTACTTCAAATAATCTTGATGTCTCTAACAATATAATCAGCAGTTTATTAACAAATTATATTGAGCCTGCTATTGATAATCGCTATCTAGGGCTGTATTACCCGCGTGATAATCAGACCGCAACGGATTTGGTAGATATCGGGGTGAGTGGCTGTATTGAACAAGACCAGCGTGGTATTGATCGTGTGATTGGATCCACATTAACATTTGATCCAAGTGAAAAAAATACTTGCGAGATCGGCTCAGTTGAAATCCGACGTTTGACTGCAGCCGATATTACAGACTTACAAAATAAGAGTTTGGTAGAACTCAATGACTTTTATCAGGAGAATATAGATGATCTCGAAGAAATCATTGCTGATAAAAATACTCCAGAAAATGAGCTTCCTGGTTTAAAGGAAGAATTGAAAAGTTATCAGGATTTGCTCAAATATACCAAGCAATATCAGAAATATCGTGCAATCTATATTAATCCTTTTATCTTGGCTATGCCTCAAGAAACTCTAACCAATGATAAGATTCAAATTAAAGCCTTAAATTCACAAAATTATGAGGTCAGTGTAAAAACTTTAGGTGTTGGTAAGTTAGTTGGTACAGGCAATTCGACCACTGTGGAAGGAAATCCAAATGATCCAAATCTTAAATGTGAGTGGAAACCTGATTTAAACCGGATCATGATGTATCGCACTGATGGTAAGCAGACCAGTTCGGTTGATATGGAGTTCTGTAGTTATACCCTTAAAGACCGGGCTACAGGTGCGAGCAGTGCTGGCCTCTTAAGAGCAGCTTTTAACAACATTGCACCGATTGCAAAAGATGATGAATATCGGCTTAATCCAGAGAATAATCTTACAGTGACGGTAAATCCGCTTGAAAATGATAGTGATGATGGGGATGGGCCTCTACCATCAGGAAAGTCGGCTTTTTATCAAGATAAAGATGGAAAAGAGATCCCGATTCATATTGTTAAGCTGCCTGCGGGAGTTTCACTGAAGGCAGAGCGACAAGGAGCATGTCCTGATACCTATCAAAATCAGACCTGTTATGGTGGACAGCTGACATTTACTGTAAAAAATAATTTAAGCCAGGCAAATTACAGCATGGATTATGCGATTTTTGATGCTGATGAAAAAATGTCAGAAAAAGCGACAATCTTGTTACGTAATACAGTTAAAAATACGAATACGTCCTCAAGTGGTGGTGGGGCAATTGGAATGTGGGGGCTACTAGGATTATTAGGGTTTGCAGGTTATCGACGCTTAAGAAAATAAAATATGATTGAAACATCAAAAAAGCCTCCATATGGAGGCTTTTTTATATTAAGTGTTTAATGCGAGTTAGGCTGCTGAGTCACTTGCTGATATTTGAGAATGTATTCTTCGCGAATGGCAAGGCGTTGCTCAGGAGACGCTTTTTGCATACGTGCGCCCAGTTCTTTGCGTTCCTGACTGCTCATCATTTGCCAAGTCTCACGCATTCTTTGTTTTTCCGCATTAGGGAGTTGAGTAAACCAGTCCATACGCTGCTGTAAGCTAACACGTTGTTGTTCGGGGATTTCTTTTAAAGATTGATAACGTTTAATCAGTGCCAATTGTTCAGAATCAGAAAGACTATCCCAAGTATCAGTTACTTGGGTATTCGCATCCTTGGAAAATAGCCAAAAACGTTCAAATCCTGCAAAGCTGGTTTGCAGAAAACTGAATGCACAAAAAGCAATCGCCAATTTTTTAGCTGCCATGTGGAACTTTGTCCTCACCTAAAACCATTAACATTTCTAAATCTTCAAGCATTTGCGGAGACAGTTTTGGGACTGACACCATTTGAGTTTGCGGCTCGTTATGGTCCGAAAGATTCGGTAATACCACAACGCCTGCAATCGCAGCTGCCAAAGCAAAACCTGACATTTTTAGAAATGCAAAGCGTGAATGTTTTGAATCCTGAATTTCTTCAAGAACATGGTGCATGACAACAGGTTTGTCTTTATGTTGTTGTGCCAGTCCATCAAGTTTGGAAGTTACTTGTTTTAAGAAATCATCTTGATTCATTCGGATGACCCTCCCAGATATGGATTTAAATGTGCTAAAGAGGCGCGTAAGCCTTGGATAGCACGGTGGTAATGGGTTTTTACACTGCCTTCTGTGCAGTTCATAATCTGTGCGGTGGTATGCGTATCAAATCCTTCCCAAGCTCTTAGCATAAATGCCTGCTGCTGACGCACAGGCAATTTTGCAATCGCTTCCTGGATTTCTTCAGCAGTGACTGCCTGATCGAGAAAGTCCAGCGGCGTTGGTGTTGATTCATCGACGACATCATCAAATTCAATTTCGTCGTCATCGAGACTGACTTTCTTGAAAAATGAAAACATTTGACCACGCCGTGACTCTTTACGACGCCAGTCCTGTAACTTGTTGTTGAGAATGGTATAAAATAGGGGATACCATTCTTCAGTACTTTTTTCTGCATAGGATTTGTGTAAGGAAATGAAAGCTTCCTGAACCAGATCCATGGCAATACCATGATGACCTTGAGTCGCACTTTCCATCATCACCAAGGCACGCCCAGTCACATCCTGCATGAAATTCTTCAGACGTGCTTCAGCCGTACTCTTCAGAATACTTACATCGTGTGTTTGCAACTGTTTTGGTGCTAAATCCATAGAGATGGAAAATCCTGTCATTGGACACCCACCATTATTCCCAAGTTCATAATCATATAACGTTGGGAATCCTGGTTTGGTTGACAATTAAGTTTATTATTTTTGTAGTTTAATCTATTTTATACATGGGCAGGGTCGTATTAAAACACTGTAACCTAAATCCCTAATTAGATACGTTGACGTACCATTTCAAAGAAACAGATCGAACCCGCAATTGCGACATTCAGTGATTCCTGACCACCGGGTTGCGGAATGCTCACGGCTTCAGCATGTTGCATCGCATAATCAGACACGCCTTGGCCTTCATTACCCAGAATCCACACGCAAGGTTTACGTAAGTCTTTTGAATACAGGCTTTCAGCACGGTGTGAGCTGGTTACATAGACAGGGATTTGAAATTGCTCAAGAATTTGTTCAAGCGCGATATTTTCAAAGGTTTGCAATGTGAAATGTGCACCCATACCGGCACGTAATACGCGTGGAGACCAGAGCGAGGCAGACCCTTTGGTACACACAATCTGTTCAATACCGGCAGCAGCAGCAGAGCGAAGCAGGGTGCCTACATTACCCGGATCCTGTACATTTTCCAGAATCAAAGTGTCTGCTTTAAAATCCAATGCATAATTTGCTGTCGGTAGAGTCACTACAGCTAAACAGGCTACAGATGTTCCTAAGGTGCTTAAATCTTTGTATAAAGACTCGCTTAGAACAAAGACCATACCTGTGTATTTTGCGAGAATTTTCTCGAAATCAGGATGTGAAAGTGCATGTTCAGTAGTGAAAATAGAATCAATTTTACGGTTTTCATGTAGCCAGGCGAGAGACAGATGCGTGCCTTCTAAAACCGTTTGACCCTGTTTTTTACGATAGGTATTTTGTTCAATTAAACCGCGTAAGTGTTTAATCTTTGGATTGTCTTTTGAATCAAGAAAAAAAGTTGGCATGGGAGATATAATCCACGGCAGCCGATTCAATACCGGCTGCCGCTATAAAAATTAGTTGTGGTAGCTGGTCACAAGATCAACTTCGTTTTTAGAACCAATGATCACAGGAACACGCTGATGTAAATCAGTCGGTTCGATCTCAAGAATACGGACACGACCTGTAGTCGATGCGCCGCCAGCCTGTTCCATCAACATACTCATTGGGTTGGCTTCATACATTAAACGCAGACGGCCTGCTTTAGCCGGATCTTTAAGGTCGTATGGATACATGAAGATACCGCTACGGCAAAGAATACGGTGAATGTCGCCCACCATACATGCAACCCAGCGCATATTGAAGTCTTTTTCACGCGGGCCAGTTTTGCCAGCTAACAATTCATCGATATAACGCTGTACTGGTGCTTCCCAATGACGCTGATTCGACGCATTGATCGCATATTCTTTAGTATCCGCAGCAACCTGAATTGCTTCAGAAGTCAGCAGGAATTCTTGAGTCTCAGGGTCATAGGTAAAGAACACCAGGCCTGCGCCGACCGTCAATGCCAACATGGTTGACGGGCCATAAAGCACATAACCTGCAGCTACCTGATGAACACCGGCTTGCATAAAGTCTTCTGCCTGAGTCACAGCATTCTTCGCAGGAAGAATCGAGAAAATAGTACCAACACACATATTGATGTCGATATTGCTTGAACCGTCTAATGGATCGAACAATACCAGAAATTGACCATTTTCTTGTGCAGGGGTGAATTCATCCAGTTCTTCTGAGGCCAAACCACCCACATTTGGATGTTGCTGCAAGGCATCAATCAAATAGTCATTAGAAATGACATCTAGTTTCTTTTGCTCTTCGCCTTGAACGTTTTCATGCTGTGCACTTCCCAATACACCCGCTAAAGCACCTTTTTGCAGTAATTGATCAATATCTTTGCAAGTGTTTGCAATTGTTTCAATAACTTGCGCAAGTTCAGGTGTGAGATTCCCGCTTTGTTGTTGTAAAAACTGGGATAAAGTGCGGTATGACATAGGGGAAACTCCAAAACTTAAATCGGGAAAAAATGATCAAAACGATATGCGGCTATATTTTAGATGAGAACGTACTAAAAGAAAAATTAAACTGGATTATTTGTATCGATTTTGCCCTTGCAACTCCTGCGGAAAGTGCTATGTTGAAGACAAAGGAAAATTGAGAATAGGAGCACAGATATGACAACATTGAAGTTTGATGCGACTCCAACGCCAAGCGAAGGCATTACTTTAGATGATATCTCTGAAGACAAGATGAAAGAAGCCTGGCGGGATTATGAAGCAAAACCAGAGTACAAACAATTCAATAAACATGACCTGATCGAATCGATGCATCCGGCTGAACAAGATCAGCTTCCCAAGTAGACCGATTCTTTCATTGAAGCAAATAAAAAGCACTCATGATTGAGTGCTTTTTATTTGATGAAACCATCATGAATGAAAATTATTTCAACAATGGTGGTACCGCTTCATAATTAATTTCTACACGGCGGTTTTCTTTCCAGGCATTTTCGTCATGGCCCGCATTGATTGGCATTTCCTTGCCATAACTAACTGCTTCTAGTTGACCAGGATTAACACCAGTCGTCACCAAGAAGCTTTCTACTGCTTTGGCACGACGCTCGCCAAGTGCCATGTTGTATTCACGGGTACCGCGTTCATCGGTATGGCCGGTGAGTGCTACACGTGAATTGGCATTGGCCATTAGGAATTGCGCATGGGCTTGCAGCGTATTTAGATCTTCATTGCTGAGTTCAGTACTGTCATAGTCAAAATGCACCACGCGTTTTGCCAAGAATGCTTTATTTTCTGCAGTAACACCTTTTGCAGAAGCACCTGCCATGTTTTGTGCATTCAGTGCTGCATCTTCACTCAGACCTTGAGTATTCACAGTTGTTGTACCGGTCGTATCTAAACCGCCCGTTTGAACTTCAGCGGCAGGCTTACGGCTCGCACAACCTGTCATGACAACAGCTGCTGCTAAAAGTGGCAAGGCAAATAATTTTACTTTGTTCATCTTCATCTCCATGAAGTTTGATTATGGGGTAAAGGGTTTATCAATATAAAAATCTTATTTTGGCGCCCAAGCCGGTTCACGGACTTCACCCGTTTCACTTGGTAAATTCATACGGAAGCGGCCATCCAGCGACATGATCGACAAGAGTCCGCGTGCACCTTCACGGGTGGCATAGACCACCATCTGGCCATTTGGTGAGAAGCTCGGCGATTCGTCCAGCGTCGTTGGCGTCAGAATATTGTTCACACCGGAGGTCATGTCCTGAACCGCAACTCGATAGTTACTGCCGCTTGGACGATGAACTAATGCAAGTTTTTTACCATCTGCGCTCAGCGTGCCGCGCGCGTTGAATGCACCACGGAAGGTCAGGCGTTTATTGCTACTTGATTCAAGATCATGGCGGTAAATTTGTGGAGAACCGCCACGGTCAGAAGTGAAAATAAAAGATTTTCCATCTGGTGAATAACGTGCTTCAGTATCAATGGCACTGTCATTGGTCATACGTTGTAGCTGACGCGTTTCCAGATTCATCTGGTAGATTTCCGGATTGCCGTGCATAGAAGCAGTAAACAGCATGCTCTTGCCATCTGGAGAGAAGCTCGGCGCACCATTCAAGCCGCGGAAGCTGGCCAGTTTTTCACGTTGTCCGGTCGCCAGATCCTGTACATAAATCGCCGGGCGTTTGGTTTCAAAGGACACATAAGCGATTTTTTTGGCATCTGGTGTCCATGCTGGAGAAAGGATTGGATCACGTGAGGTCAAAATGGTCTTTGGCTGTTCACCATCGGTATCGGCAATCTGCAAGGTATAGCGCTGTTCCGGCGTAGCAGGATTACGCAGCACATAGGCAATACGTCCGCTAAAGTCACCTGGAATGCCGGTCAATGCCTGATAGATGGCATCACTGATCATATGCGCTGCCTGACGGGTGCGTGAGGCTGGAACAGTCAGCAATTCATTTAATAGATATTGTTTTTTTTCGACATCATAGAGCTGATACTGGATTTCAAAAGAACCATCGGCTGTGGCTTTGGATGAACCGGTGACCACATAGGGAACACCAGCCGATGCCCAAGCTTCTGCATTCGGATTATTCAATGTCGCTGTTGCAGGCAGGTTTTTTGAAGCACTGGTAAAGCGGCCAGAACGATTCAGGTCATTTTCCACAATAGGATAAATGCTCTGATCCTGGCTGAAAGGTACAACGGCAATTTTAGGTGCTGCCTCAGGTGCCTTGGTAATTTCCAGATGCAATTGGGCATAGGACTGGGTTGCCAATACAGGGCTTAAAGCGCTAATGATTGCGAGGCAGAGTAGATGTTTGCGAGTCTTTTCCATCATTCGTTATTTACTCAAATCAACGGATTTATTGTATAGGTGCTTGGGCTACATCATCGCATGGATTTAATAGAATAAAACCATGAATTTATGACCAAACTGTTATGACACTGTGAAAAGTGAATATTATTTAATCAATTTAAAGTGAAGTTTAGCTTAAAAAATAAAAGCCATCACAACATTATTTATGTGATGGCTCCGTTTTTTATTGCGCAGTAAAGGTTGAGGTAAAACTTCGTGCTTCACGGCGTGCATCTGGATCGGATGGCATTGGATAAGGTGCTGCAGCACGGACTGCAGCTTCTACACTGGCTTTCATGTCTGAATCACTTGAATTCACAATGACCGAGACCACACCGCCATTATCATTCAGGGTTACACGTGCAGTGGCACGCTGGCCTGATGATCCGACTGGTGTATCCCAGGCGCGTTTGATTTTGTTTTCAAAATCGCGCTTCGCAGTGGATGCAATCCGTTTTGATTCCGCTTTTTTCTGTGCAGCTTCTTCAGCAGCCTGTTTCGCGGCTGAAGCTTTGGCATCTGCATCAGCTCTGGCTTTTGCTTCGGCATCTGCTTTGCGCTTGGCATCTGCATCAGATTTGGCCTTAGCATCGGCATCAGCCTTGCGTTTGGCATCAGCGTCGGCTTTTGCTTTAGCCGCTGCATCGGCTTTAGCTTTCGCATCAGCGTCCGCTTTGCGTTTCGCCTCTGCATCATTTTTAGCCTTGGCTGCCGCGTCTGCTTTGGCTTTAGCCGCTGCATCGGCTTTAGCTTTCGCATCCGCGTCTGCTTTGGCTTTAGCCGCTGCATCGGCTTTAGCTTTCGCATCCGCATCTGCTTTACGTTTCGCCGCTGCATCATTATTGGCTTTTGCTGCCGCATCTGCCTTTGCTTTAGCAGCAGCTTCAGCCTTACGTTTGGCATCAGCCTCTGCTTTGGCTTTTGTTGCAGCATCCGCTTTTTGCTTGGCAGCTAAGTCAGCTTTTTTCTGTGCTTCCAGTTTGGCTTTTTGAGCAGCATCGGCTTTGCGTTGTGCATTCAGTTCAGCTTGGCGTGCAGCTTCGGCTTCCGCCTTGGATTTTTGCGCTGCATCGGCTTTGCGTTGTGCATTCAGTTCAGCTTGGCGTGCAGCTTCGGCTTCCGCCTTGGATTTTTGCGCTGCATCGGCTTTAGCTTTGGCTGCTGCCTGTTTGGCCTGTTCAGCGGCTTGGGCACGTTTTGCTGCTTCCGCTGCTTGCTGCGCAGCCTTGGCTTGTGCTGCCTCTGCCGCTTTTAGCTCCTGCTGCGCTTTTTGTGTATCGACTTTTGGCGGAGGTGGAGTCACAGGTACAGCAGGGGCAGCAGTTGGAATGACAGGAGCCGGTTCTATACTGGGTTCAGCAGTTTGGGTAATTTCTTCTGCGACGTTTTCATGTGCAGTTTCCTCAAATTCGGTTTCTTCGCGAGTCACCGGTTTAAGGTCTTCTGGCTTGATCAGAACGGTTTTGATCTGTTTTGGCGGTTCAGGGGGTTTACTCATGCCCAGATAAAGTAAGCCCACCAAAGCCACTGCATGGATGCCGAGCGTAAATCCAATCGCAATTGCTTTTTTTTGAAAGGGCGGTTTCTGATAATTTTTCATACTTTATTCTAGGGGTTTGGTCAGTAAACCGACTTGAGAAAGGCCAGCATCCTGCAGGCTGGACATCAAGGCCATGACATCGCCATATGGACGGGTATTATGGCCATTGATCACGACATTGAGCACCTTGTTTTCATTTTGTGCCTGGGTTTGGGCATCAACCAGAGTACGCGTCAATTCTTCCAGTGTGACCGGACCAGTCGCCTGATTTTTATATTCTAGATAATATGAACCATCTTCTTTCAGTGTGACAATGGTCGGGGCATCCTTGGATTCGATCGGTAATCCGTTGGCCTGAGGCAAGTCAACCTTGATGCCACTGGTAATCATCGGAGCGGTGACCATAAAGATCACCAGAAGTACCAGCATGACATCGATATATGGTACGACATTCATGTCACTTTTCAGTGGCTTTTTAATACGCTGAAAGCGTCCTGAACCTTGAATCGCCATTAGTCTTTGTCCTGAGTTACGCCCACAGACTGACGTTGCAATAGCGCCACCATTTCTTCAGCAAACAGTGCACGGTCAGAGTAGACCGTTTCACCTTTGGCCGTGAAGTGGTTAAAGGCCAATACTGCTGGAATAGCTGCAAACAGACCGATCGCTGTTGCAATTAGTGCTTCTGCAATACCGGGTGCGACCGTCGCCAGTGTCACCTGATCAACATCTGCCAGGCCAATAAAGGCGTTCATGATGCCCCAGACTGTACCGAACAGACCGACATAAGGCGCAACCGAGCCAATACTTGCTAATGCACCCAGACCTTGTTCCAGATGACCTTGGTCACGGCTTAAACCGACACGCAGAATACGCTCTGTTCCTTCAATCGACTGGGCAGTCGGCGCATGGCGTTTTTTCAGTTTTAGAAACTCGCCCAGACCCTGATAGAAAATATCTTCAAGGCCGGTACGTTTAGAATTGAGTTGTGCATTGTTATATAGAGTATTCAGCTCAGCGCCAGACCAGAAGATTTTCTGGAAATGTTCATCATCGGCCTGGGCTTTTTTATAACTCATATAGAGCCTAGCAATCAGATACCAGCTATATATTGAGGCTAACAGGAGAGAAAGCATCACCAGTTGTACGACAGGGCTTGCTTGTAAAATAAGATCTGAAACTTGAAGAGATGATTCTAACTGAGTCGCCATAGTTGTTACGTGTGCCAATAAATTTTTTTAGTCTTGTTCCAATTCTTTTTGAATTAGTTCGCGGATTTCATCCGGGAGTCGACGTGGTCGCATCTCTGCACTGATACATGCCAACTCAACCTCACCTGATGCAAGCATGATTTCACCACGATAAATATTTTGTTGCAATACAAATGATGAAGCTTTACATGAAATGACACGTGCCGTAACAGTAATTAAATCATCCATCAGGATCGGACGCATGTATTTGACATTAATTTTATGCACCACAAAATTGTAGTCTGTCTGATGCCAGTAATGGCTCACTCCAGCGGCACGTAACCATTCGGTACGGGTACGTTCCATATAGCGAATATGATTGGCGTGATAGACAATGCCACCCGCATCAGTATCTTCAATATAAACGCGGATATTGAATTCAAAGTGATTCGCCATAGTTTTGTTCCATGCAGATTTTCGAAATTTTTGCTTGTTTTTAGATGCAGGAAAGGGATTAGAGTTTGCCGGATTCCTGCCAACAGTCAAGCAATTTAGCGGTTCAAAGTTTAGCATTGTGAGTCTTGAGACCAATGGCACAAGGTGTCAAATCTGGAGAGAAGTCACTAAGATGAAGTACTAAGCGCTTAACAGCTCATTTATAAAACAGCAGCAGATACTAAAATGCGCGAGTCCTTGGAGCCGCGCATTTTTAGTAATAGAAGATTAGCCTTTATTTTTCTGTTTCCAGTTGGCCTGAACCTGCTCAGCTACTTTTGGATAGTCCAGAATAAAACGGACATGGCTTTCGACACCGGTTTTCAAGGTCGCATCATCGACAATGAAATTCGGGTTGTGATTCGGTGCGGCTTTTGCCGGATCCTGATCTGCTGGTGTGGCACCAACAAAAACGAAGAGCGATGGCATGAGCTGGCCATAATAAGCAAAATCTTCACTGGCGCTGGCATTGTTGTCTAAAACATGCAATTTATCTTCATCATGCACGCTCGCCAAGGTTGGGCGCATCAATTCAGTCAAGGTTTTATCATTGGTGGTCACTGGTGCATAAGGTGCAATTTCGACTTTCACCTTAACGTCATTGGCTGCGGCATTGTGTTCCAGCATTTTCGGCAAGTCTTTTAAAATGCCCTGACGTACATCTTCACTATTGGAACGAATAGTCCCGACCATATTGACCTGATCTGGAATGACGTTACCGGTAGTGCCGCCCTGAATACTGCCAATACTGACCACACCCATCCCTTTGGTCAGGTCGGCTTTACGGCTGATCAGGCTTTGTAAATTGGTCACCATCTGGGCAGAGGCATAAATCGGGTCTTTACCTGCCCAAGGCATGGAGCCATGTACCTGACTGCCATTCACCTGAATACGTAAATGATCGGCACTATTCAAAATCGCACCATCTTTGTAGAAGATATTGCCACTTGGCATGCCTGCCATGACATGCATCCCGAAAATCACTTCAGGTTTTGGATTGTTCAAGGCACCGTCGGCAATCATTTTGCGTGAGCCAATCTGATCGCCATGAGTGAAGTTATCGATATCTGCACCGCCTTCTTCAGCCGGCTGGAATACGAATACCACTGTCCCCGCAATTTTATCTTTATTGGCGGCCAGAACTTTGGCTGCACCCAATAACATCGCAGTATGTGCATCATGTCCACAGGCATGCATCACATAAGATTCTTTGCCTTGATAAATGGCTTTTTGTTTGCTGGCAAAAGACACCGGTGCTGTTTCCTTAATTGGCAAGGCATCCATATCTGCACGTAAGGCCATCACAGGGCCGGGTTTTGCACCTTTCAATACACCGATTACACCGGTTTTGGCATAGCCTTTACGTACTTCAATGCCGTAGGATTTTAATTCTTTCTGGACCAGCTCCGAGGTTTTGAATTCCATGTTGCCCAGTTCAGGATGCTGGTGGATATGCTGGCGTAATTTGATGGTGTGTGCTTCAGCAGCTTGTACAGAATCATCAATCCAGTCAGCCAGGCTGAATTGGCTGCAGAAAAGAAGAGGGAGACAAAGGGATATCTGCTTATACATATTCATACTTCGGGAGAACCTTAAGAATTTGAAATGGTTAAAGTGATTCTTTAGGATGGCATACTGATCTAAATTCAACCAAAACTCTCTAAGTATTTTTTAATACTTTAAAGGTATTGTTGGTGTTAATATCTGTTCTCAAAGAGCTTTATTTGTTCTTTCACATTGTAAAAATATGTATCTAAATTGATTTTTTATATTTATAAGGTATGAAAATTATAAAAATTTCAGGCTAAAAAGGGATAAAAACGATTACCTCTATATCAATAATCTGAATGAAGTGAAGATTTTTTAAACCTCTTAAACTTATTTTGGCACTTAGATTGCATTCACTCTTTCGTAATATTTTTTATGACGGAAATTGAACACATGTTAAAACCTTTGGCTTTATCTCTGGCAGTGGCTTCAAGCTTAAGTTTTATTTCGACAAGCCTATGGGCTGAAGACTTTAAGATACTGAAACAGCTGGAAAATAAACCGACATTACTCAAAAGTGGTGAATATAAAGGTCATTATTATGTGCCGAGTACCTTAAATACGATTACTTGGGGTTATCTGCCAAATAAAGATGCAAAACCTGTCTTGACTGTCCCTTCAGGTAGCACAGTTACTTTCGATACAGTTTCGCATGAAGGGCTGCTGGAAGATCAAGGCCGCAATGCAGAGAAATATTTCACATCAAAAGGCGTCAAGCCTGAGCATGTATTGGATGAAGCCAAGCTGATCATGAATTCCAAATTGAAACATGATTTCCATAAAGATGGACCACACATTATTACCGGGCCTGTCTATGTAGAAGGGGCAATGCCGGGCGATATTCTAAAGGTGGAGATTTTAAAAGTTGAACCGCGTGTACCTTATGGCGTGATTTCAAACCGTCATGGCAAAGGCACCTTACCCGAATTCCCGAAACGTCAGAAACATGAGCATGCATCTCCAGCCAATCCTGATGCTTATGGCAACGTGTCCATTTTTACCCCAATTGAGAAAAATGCGGATGGTGTATGGGAAGGCGTTTTAAAAACTGAATCTGGTAAAGCGATTCGTTTCCCGCTGAATCCGTTTATGGGCACGATGGGCGTTGCACCAAATACCAGTGAGCCTGTGCACTCTGTGCCACCATCATTTTATGGCGGGAATATCGACATCAATGAATTAGGAGCAGGGGCTACGGCCTATTATCCTGTACAGGTGCCAGGTGCTTTGTTCTATACAGGTGATAGTCACTTTGTACAAGGTGATGGTGAGGTGGCTTTAACTGCCTTGGAAGGTTCGGCACGTGCGACTTTAAAATTCACTTTACTTAAATCTGGCAAGGATAAAATTCCAGGTGCAGAGATTAAACAGCCGCTGGCTGAAAATGCTGAATTCTGGATTACGCCGGGTCTGGATGAAGACTTAGATGAAGCCATGCGTAAATCCACCCGTGAAGCGATCCGTTTTCTGGTCAATGAATATGGCATTTCTGAAGAAATTGCCTATGCCTACTTAAGTGCTGCGACTGACTTTGAAGTGTCACAAGTGGTCGATCGAACCAAAGGTATTCATGCCATGATTCGTAAAGCGGATTTTAAGGAGTTTAAGAAAGAAGAGAAGTAATTTTTTTTATTTAGTTTTTTATTTTGTGCTTTTGCCAACTGATTCAGGCATGGTCAGTTGGCTTTTTCTTTTGTGATACTTTGAAAATGTTTAGAATGTTGATAATAAAAATTCATTTAAGTTAAAAGGGGTGGGTGTGGCAGAGCAGAATAATAATGAAGTGATGATTCAGCTGCCATGGACAGTGCCACAACAGCCTTTATATGCAACTCACATCGAAGCTGATTCCGAAAGTAAGAAGATTCCGCTTGATTTAAATGTAAGTTCTACTGATACGACAGCGATTTCATCATTTGCTTTATCGGTGATTATTGCACTAATTTTAGGTAGTCTGGCAACTTGGCTGGCTTATTGGTATGGACGTAAAAGTTTTCAACTCACAGAACTATCTTTTAAAGTAGTAAGTGAAGATATTAAAGAAGCAGCAGAATCTCATAGAAATATGACTAAACAACTTATAGAAAGTCAAGAAAAGTTAAAAAGAGTTGAATTACAAGAAGAATTTTATAGAGGTTGGAAACTTAAGTTAATAGACTATCTTGCTGTATTGAAACCATTAGTGCATAAATACATTACATTGTTAGGCTCTGTAGCTTTAGTATTAAATGATGTGAAAGACTGGTTCAAAAATAATGAATACGAAGATGTGCGTTCAGAATTAAGGAATTTAGAAGATGATATATTCCCTTTAATAGCTCGTATCAGTACTCATTTAAAAATGTTAGTAGAGGAAGATCATGAATTAGTATCTGAATGGGACGAATTTGAGCGTTATCTCACTCAGCTACAAATCATGTGTATTACCGCGGTAATTGATAAAGAAGGTATTGCTGATAGTTTCAAAGCTCTAAACATTGTAGTAGATTCTCTTATTAAAAATTTGAAATCTATATTCAATAAAAAAGCAGCCTAAGCTGCTTTTAATTCTCTATTTTATCTGTCTTTCGGCTCAGGTGGGGTCATCCCAAACTGCAAATACGCCATATTAGTCGCAATACGACCACGTGCAGTACGCATCACATAACCTTGCTGAATCAGATATGGCTCAATGACATCTTCCAACGTGCCTGAATCTTCCGCCATGGCTGCTGCGAGTGCTTCAACACCGGCAGGACCACCATCAAAACGCTCAAGAAGCATAGATAAATAACGGCGGTCGAGTGTGTCTAAACCATCTTTATCGACTTTGAGCATATCCAAAGCACGTTGGGCCATATCCTGATTGATCTCACCCGTCCCTTTGACCTGTGCATAGTCACGGACACGACGCAATAAACGGTTGGCAATACGCGGTGTACCTCGTGAGCGACGGGCAATTTCTTTTGCGCCATCTCCCGTCATAGGTACATCCATCAAATTGGCTGAACGTTTGACAATATGGGTTAAATCTTCAACCGAATAAAACTCTAAACGTTGCACGATTCCGAAACGGTCACGCAGCGGAGAGGTGAGTAGACCTGCACGTGTGGTTGCTGCAACAAGCGTAAATGGCGGTAAATCCAGTTTAATCGAGCGCGCAGCCGGGCCTTCACCAATCATGATGTCGAGCTGATAATCTTCCATCGCCGGATACAGGATTTCTTCAATTACGGGGGAAAGGCGGTGAATTTCGTCAATAAAAAGGACATCGCCTTCTTCCAGATTCGTTAGCATCGCAGCTAAGTCGCCGGCACGTTCCAGTACCGGACCAGAAGTTGACTTGAGATTGCCACCCATTTCTCGGGCAATAATATTAGCCAACGTTGTTTTACCCAGACCTGGCGGACCAAAAATCAAGGTGTGATCGAGGGCTTCTTCACGGCCGCGGGCTGCACCAATGAAAATTTCCATCTGCTCACGAACCACCGGTTGACCGATGTAGTCATCGAGGGAAGTTGGGCGGATGGCGCGATCGAAATGATCTTCGGGTTTTTCAGAACCACTGATGAGACGGTCTTGCATATCTATTAACTTAATCTCTTTATTGAAGCTGTTTGATGCTGCGGAAACAGCCTCAAATAATGATTTGTGTTTAGTTGCCATTGTGTAGGCGTTGTTTTACTTTTGAAAGATCAAAAGTAACAAAAATCTTTTGTTGAACTGAGGGTGTGTCCTACACCCCAGTTCAACGGGCGACATCCTTGTCGCCATACATTTATCAAATTTGGGTTGATGGTGGACTACGATTTATCTACTCATCGACTTTAATGCAGCGCGGATAATATCGCTGGCTTCTGTAAATTCGCCTTTGGCGGCATTCACCAGTTTTTGTGCTTCAGCAGGCTTATAGCCCAAGGACTGTAATGCAGCTTCCGCTTCAGCCACGGCTGAATTACCCATAAACTGAATTTGTGGTGCAGTTGAATTACTTGGTGCAGCACCTGAAGCCATGGCTTTAAAGCGGTCACGCAATTCAATCATCAGGCGTTCTGCAGTCTTTTTACCCACCCCCGGAACCTTGACCAGAGTATTGATATCTTCATGTTCAACGGTGTGGATCAGCATTTCCACACTTAAAGTTGAAAGAATACCAAGCGCCATTTTCGGACCAACGCCGTTCACCTTTAATAAGGTACGGAAAATGGTTTTTTCCTGCGCATTGATAAAGCCATAAAGTAACTGGGCATCTTCACGAACAGCCAGATGGGTCCACAGGGTAATTTTCTGGCCTTTTTGCAACTGGCAGAAAGTGGTTAAAGGGGTGTCAATTTCATAACCTACGCCGTTTACATTTAATAAAACAGTCGGTGCTTCCAGCGCCAGCACTTCCCCAATCAGGCATCCAATCATTTTTTATATACTCAAATTTAATACAGGCATAGTAGTCAGCATTTTCGATAAAGGCAAAACTCTATCATTCAAAAGCAGTGATTTTGCTGAGATTATCATCAGGCGCTCGTTCGCATTAGAGTAACCCGGCTTTATTGCCATGCAGTTCCTGCGCCAGATTGTAAGCCTGATGATCAGAAAACTTGGAGACAATATCCAGCACCTGCATAATGTTGTCATAATGATCAGCACTAAACTGCGCACCCGAACGTTTTAAAATAGCCATTAAACGCTGTTCCTTAAAGCTTAAGGTTTTGTGCGGTGTGGTGAGTGGAATAAAGGCATCCAGAATCGTTTGTAAACTTTGATGCGCGATAATTTCCAGACCGGCTTTTTGCGGATGTTCGAAGATCTTGTCTCGCGCCAGTTCTTTGGCCCGGTTAATGCCAATTTCAATGTCGGCACTACAATAACCCAGCAATGAGCCTTGCAATTGGCCCATCAAAATTTTCTGCTGATGTCGGGCAAAGGCCGTGGTGACTTCATCTACCAGACGTTTCATGACCCGCCCACGCAGCGCGGCAATTTTTTGTTGCCAGGTGGTATAAGGCATATTGATTTCTTCAGGCGCGCCATATTCACCCAGCAAGTTCAGAAAGACTGGTTCAACTTCCGCGTAGCTGAGCATATTCAGGCTGATACCATCTTCCAGATCAATCAGGGCATAGCAGATATCATCCGCAGCTTCTAAAAGATAGGTCAGCGGATGACGACAATAATGATATTCACCGAGCTGAATCAAACCCAACTGTTCAGCAATTTCCTGCAAAATCTCTTTTTCAGACTGGTAACAACCAAATTTTGGACGTCGACTGGCCGGGGTGTTACCAGTCGGGTCAATGGCCTCAGAGAGCCACGGGTATTTAAGATAGGCACCGAGTGTGGCATAGGTCAGGCGCATGCCGCCATCATAAGGATGATAATCGATCTTGGTCAGCAGGCGCAGGCCTTGGGCATTGCCTTCAAACTGGCGGACATCGGCTTCCTGTTCAGGACTTAAATCTTTTAAAAAGTCGGTATGAGAAGCATCGTCAAACCATTCCCGAATGGCGTATTCACCGGCATGACCAAAAGGCGGGTTGCCAATATCATGTGCCAGACAGGCAGCCTGAATGATGGCACCGACATCAGCCGGAGAAATCCAGGCAGGTAAATTATCTTTGATTTTCTCTGCAGCCAGCATGCCGAGTGAACGGCCAATACAGGAGACTTCTAGCGAATGGGTCAAACGGGTATGAATACCATCATGCTGGGTCAGTGGATGGACTTGGGTTTTGCGGTTTAATTGCCGGAAGCTTTGCGAAAAAATAATACGGTCATAATCTTTATGAAACGGGCTGCGTGCCAGTTCAGTGCTCTGCTTTTTACTACCAATCCGAACTGTCGAAAGCAGTTCTAACCAACGCATTTGAGTCATTTATCATTATTCAGTGATCCACTATTTGCATCATGCCAAAAAACTAGCTCCTGCACTAGGGCAGTGCGACATGAATTGTCATGCTGCCTATTGTTATTTTAGTCAGCTGGAAAAGACTGAGAATTAAAAATCGAAATCATCAAATGAACAATAAAAAGCAGGCTCAATGGCCTGCTTTTTGTTTAGGATGAAGAATCAAATTAGCTCTTCACCATTTTTCTTGGCCTGTTGTGTGTCTTTATAGACATTCAGGCAAATCGTGAACAAGACCAGGCTTGCCACCAATGGCCAAAAAAGTACATATAGGGTCAATAATTGACTTGTCATCTGAAATCTCCTTATTTACTTTTCTCAGATAGCTGGTGAAATTCAATCACCATCTTGTTGATTTGCTTAAAATCAAATTTTTCTTTGCTGTAGAATAGCGTCAACACAGTACATACCAGCGCACTACTGCCATACGCTGTCAGTGAGCTTAACAAGGTGCCGTATTCACGCAAGAAGCCGATGGTCCATGGCATGAAGCCAATACTGGCCAATATGCCAACGACCAGACCCACTTTCTTGCCGAAGAAACCAAAGGTCATCAAACCCAGCACCACACCAATCCCCAGGGTCGCAACGAGTTCAAAGCCAAGTGCGATCAATCCCTGAATCGGAAGCCATTCAAAACGTACTATCAGAAAGCTGAAAAATGCGAGGCCCACTGACCAGTTAAAGGCCCGGGCATTCACCTTGTCCCAATACAGGCTGACAATCACCGGGAATACAATAGAGCCCCAAAGCGCACCCACAAAAATCAGCATCGACAAAATGTCAAACTTCAAGGTGGCAATCACAATCCCCAGCATGGTGGCAACGATCATGGTCATACGGCCAATAAACAGCATTTTCTTTGGATCAGGACGGTTTTTCGCAATCTGTTTGCCATAAATGTCCGTCATGACAATCGCAGACAGGGCAGACAGATCCGAGTCAGCGGTAGAAGACAATGCTCCAATCACCATGATGAATAACAGCGCGACCATAAATGGAGAAAGATAAGTCGCTGCCATTTGCGGAATCAGGTTATTCAGGTTGCCATCAATGGGCTGAATACCTGCAAATAGTGCCAATAACCCCAGCATGCCTAGACCAATAACAATTGCAGCATAACCAATGGTTGCAGTGATAAAACTCGGTTTGATCAGGTCTTCACGGACTGCAAACAAGCGCTGGGCAATGGTCTGATTACCAATCGCGTAGGCCAATACGGCAACAAAAAATGGTGCACCTTGTTCCAGAAAGGCTGTTTTAGAGAAAAAATCCAGCTGTTCCGGCTGCAGGTGATGAATCCCGCTTTGAAACAGGGAAGGTCCGCCTAAGGTAAAGAACAAGGTTGGAATAATGATCACAGCCGCGACAATCATCGCCACCAGTTGACCAAAATCGGTAAACACCGAAGAACGGAACCCCGACCAAAGGGTATAGGACAGTACACCGATACCGGTAATCAGCACGCCATGGATAAAGCTTAAAGGAGATAAAATTTCAACCAGTGCCCCAGCGGCGGTAAAATTCACCATCAGGCTGATGACGCTACCCACAATATTGGAACCTGCCAGAATCATCTGGCTTCGGTTGCCATGCCGGGCATGCATAATTTCTGCCAGGGTGTGGGCATTAGGCGCCAGTTCACGAAAGCGCTTACCAAAGGGATAGATAAATAAAATCATCAGCGCACCCCATAAACCATAGTGGAGGGCACCGGAAACGCCGTATGTATATCCGGATGAAGCTGCTGCATAAAATGATGCGGCCCAGATCCAGGTGGCGGTCATACTGGCCGCAGACATTCCAAATCCGATGGAGCCATTCGAGACCATGTAGCCATCAACATTCTCATTTTTCTGTTTAATACGTAACGATAGTAGAAAGGTGATGCCATAGAAAAGCACCATCAATAGTACAGTTGCTGTACTAGTGAATTGAAACATACATACTCCTTAAGCGGGTCACCTTTTGTTTTTGAAAATTAAATCATTGGTGACAGATTAAGGCTCTAAAATAGACAGAGCAGTGAAGCTATAGAACATCAAAAAGTTAGTGTCCGAATATAGAATTTATATTCATCTCTACAGCAGAAAGGAAAAACCATTGCTAGGTTCAGAATTTGGACATTTCCTCAGCAATTCGGCTAGAGCTTAACATAAAATCATCAAATTTACTGATGAAGTGTCTATTTGGTAAGATTTTTAGCTGATATAGACATGTGAGTCTGTAGCTCTGTTAGTTGAATAAAAAAGAAAATTTTCTATATTTTTTCAGCAATTACAAATATTTATTTTAAACTTTTCGAGTTAAATAAAACCTGAGAATACGGATTAAATAAAAAAGGTAACAAAATTTTATTATTAATCATTTCTTCATTATTTTTTTATATAGGCCTCATAATTCCTGGTAAATTTCCTCATAAATATAAGTGGTATTTTGCTATTTATATTGTGTTTTTTACGCATAATAGAGCTCATGAATAAATGATGAAATTTCAAAATATTGGATATGGTGGGGGATTTTGTCGATATATTTTTTGGTCTTTTAGATGAGTAAATTTCGCTTAATTATGATCTGAGAAGATAAAAATCAAATATAAAAAAATAAAAGGCCCAAATAAGAAACTTTATTTTTATTCTTTTAGAAGTTGAGAATGGATGTCCGGTTTTTCCCCCGCAGATGATGTCAGATTAAAATACCACTCAGTATTAATTATTCTTTCATAGAGGGGAGTAATTTGCCTCTGTTACTGTAATGGCGGAGATCAGCGGAGAACTGTTCCTTGTAGTACAGAAAACGGCAGAAGACCTTTAACCAGTTTTCTAATCTTAGAAGTCAAAGTTAAGAGTCAATCAAAAGAATCAAAAACAGTCTGCAAAAAATACGACTTCATTAAATCTTGTAATCAAGTATTTCATTTTGTCCTAAATAGGAATTTTGGCAGGTCATGACAATAAAACCTGAATTTGATTTTGTCCCGATTGTTGTTGAAAAATAATACAATTTTTATGCAGAAAATTATTCTGAAGCGGTTTTGATTTTTCTTGAAAAAAATGTGTTAACCTGTGCGACTACATTCAATTTTCCTGACTGAAAATAAACGAAATATTTTAAAAGTCCAGGATATTTCAGACGTAGTTTTCTGATTTGGCATCTAGCCGATTTCCTTATTTCACAGTAGAATATGCGCTCTCTCAAGTCACATTGTGGCATGGTTGTTCAGACCATCCCGTGGAGCCAAAATCAGCATGTTTATCGTTGCCGGTGCACCCGCACATTCTTCTTTTAAGAAAACTCAACTATTATCGCGTTTGACGTCAATTAGTTCTGTTCAATCAATTGAAAGTCAATGGGTCTACCTCTTTGACCAAGCGCTCAGCGAGCAACAACAGCAATCAGCTTTACAGCTTCTCAACGATGGTCAATCTTTTGAATTGCACCAGGCTGCAAGTGATGAAATCCAGATTTTAGTCACACCGCGCGTCGGAACCATCTCTCCTTGGTCCTCTAAAGCGACGGACATTTTCAAAAACTGTAATACGCCGGTTCATCGACTTGAACGCGGCGTTTTATTTACTTTGAAGGGCGTAAAAGAGCTTTCTAAAGAAGCATTGCAAGTACTTCACGACCGTATGACCGAAAGCGTATTCAATGCGATTGAAGATGCTGCGGTATTATTTGTGGAAACTGCGCCAAAACCACTGAACTCGATTGATATTCTGGGTGAAGGTAAAGAAGCACTGGTAAAAGCCAATAATGAATTTGGTTTTGCATTATCAATGGACGAAATTGATTACCTGACTGAGGCTTTCATCAAGCTAGGTCGTAATCCGAATGACATCGAACTGATGATGTTTGCGCAAGCCAACTCTGAGCATTGCCGTCATAAAATTTTTGGTTCGGAATGGACGATTGATGGTGAAGTTCAGCCATTGTCGTTGTTCCAGATGATCAAGAACACCTATAAAGAATCACCGACAGATGTATTGTCGGCTTATAAAGACAACGCTTCAGTGATTGTTGGTTCGGATACCCAGCGTTTTTATCCAACCCAAGAAGACAATGGTCATCAGGTTTATAAATACAAGAGCCAAGCTGCTCACATCCTGATGAAAGTGGAAACCCACAACCATCCAACTGCGATTGCACCATTTGCCGGTGCAGCGACAGGTTCAGGCGGTGAAATCCGTGACGAGGGTGCGACCGGTCGTGGTGGTAAGCCTAAAGCAGGTTTAACCGGCTTCACGGTATCTAACCTGAATATTCCGGGCTTTGAACAGCCTTGGGAAGAAAACTACGGCAAACCATCGCGTATGGCATCGCCGTTACAAATCATGATTGAAGGCCCGCTTGGTGGTGCTGCGTTTAACAACGAATTTGGTCGTCCAGCTTTAAACGGTTACTTCCGTACCTTTGAACAAAACGTGAATGGCGATGTTAAAGGTTTCCATAAGCCAATCATGATCGCTGGTGGTTACGGAAATATCCGTCCAGATCACGTTGAAAAAGATCCGATCTTACCGGGCGATTTGCTGATCGTACTCGGTGGTCCAGCCATGCTGATCGGTCTTGGTGGTGGTGCTGCATCTTCTGTAGATAGCGGTAAATTGGGCGAGAACCTTGATTTTGCTTCGGTACAACGTGAAAACCCGGAAATGGAACGCCGTTGCCAAGAGGTGATCGATACTTGCTGGCGCATGGAAGACCATAACCCAATCGTGTCGGTACATGATGTAGGTGCGGGTGGTGTATCAAATGCCATGCCTGAACTGGTGAATGATCACGAGTTAGGTGCAGTGCTGGATCTTCGTAAGATTCCATCTTTAGAACCTGGCATGTCGCCAATGGAGATCTGGTCAAACGAAGCGCAAGAACGTTATGTATTGGCGATTCGTCCATCTTCTTTAGAATTATTTGAGTCAATCTGTGCGCGTGAACGTTGTCCGTTTGCAGTACTGGGTGAGGCGACTGAAGCACGTCACTTAACCGTTGAAGATCCATTGTTCGGCAACAAACCGGTGGATATGCCAATGCAGGTGATGCTTGGCGGTACTCCGCGTATGAGCCGTTCCTATGAAACGATTGAACGTAAAGGCGATGATTTTGACGCGGCTAAAGTTACGGATTTAAAAGATGCGATTTATCGCGTTCTGAAAAACCCGACAGTGGCTTCTAAATCATTCCTGATCAGTATTGGTGACCGTTCGATTACCGGTATGGTCGCGCGTGACCAGATGGTGGGTCGCTGGCAGGTTCCTGTCGCGGATGCTGCAGTAACAACTACAAGTCTTGTCGGTTACACCGGTGAAGCAATGGCAATGGGTGAACGTCCTCCAGTAGCGTTGTTGAATCCTGCTGCATCAGCACGTTTATCTGTGGCTGAATCGATCTCTAACATCATGTCTGCGAAGATTGAAAAAATCAGCGACATCAAATTGTCTGCAAACTGGATGGCTGCTGCGGGTCAACCTGGCGAAGACCAGGCATTGTTCGAAGGCGTGAAAGCTATCGGTATGGAAATGTGTCCTGCACTCGGTATCGCGATTCCGGTCGGTAAAGACTCATTGTCTATGCGTACCACCTGGAATGACGAAGGTGAAGACAAGTCTGTGACTTCTCCAATGTCAGGTGTGATCACTGCATTTGCACCAGTGACTGATGTACGTCAAACATTGACTCCTGAATTAAAAGATCTTGAATCTGTACTGGTTCGTATTGATCTGTCTAAAGGTCAGTTCCGTCTAGGTGGTTCGATTCTGGCGCAGGTGTATAAAGCAATCGGTTCAGTGACGCCTGATGTCGACAGTTTCGATGACTTCAAAGCATTTTTCGCATTGGTTCAAGACTGGAACAACCGTGGCTTAATCAAAGCGTATCATGACATCGGTGATGGTGGTTTATTGGCAACTGTTGCAGAAATGATGTTCGCTTCACGTCTTGGTGTCGCACTTGAAGATCAATCTGTTGCTTCATTGTTCGCTGAAGAAATTGGTGCAGTGCTGCAAATCTCGAAAGCAGATTGGGAAGCACTACAAGCTGAAGTTGCAGCCTCTACGCTTAAAGATGCAATTGCAGTGGTGGGTACTGTAAATAATTCTGATCAGTTATCTGTAAATGGTTTGGTACTTGAACGTGCTGATCTGCAAGTGGCATGGACTGAAGTTTCTCATCAAATCCAGCGCCTACGTGACAACGTACAAACTGCAGATCAGGAATTTGCCTTAATTACCGATAAAGCACACAAAGGTATTATCGCCCAACCAACATTCGATTTGAATGAAGTGATTGAAGCACCTTTCATTAACTTGCGTCGTCCAAATATGGCAATTCTGCGTGAGCAGGGTGTGAATGGTCATATTGAAATGGCGGCAGCTTTCGACAAAGTCGGTTTCAATACCGTTGACGTCCACATGAGTGACTTGCTGGCAGGTCGTATCAGCCTGGATGATTTCGAAGGTTTGGTAACGTGTGGTGGCTTCTCGTATGGTGACGTGATGGGCGCTGGTGGGGGCTGGGCGAAATCCGTATTGTTCAATGCTAAATTGCGTGACCAGTTTGAGAAATTCTTCAACCGTCAAGAAACCTTCTCGCTCGGTATCTGTAATGGTTGTCAAATGTTGTCTCAATTGGCTCCATTAATTCCGGGTGCGGATGCTTGGCCACGTTTCCATCGCAATACGTCTGAAGTATTTGAAGCGCGAGCAGTGAACGTTCGTGTGGAAAAATCGAATTCAGTATTGTTACAAGACATGCAAGGTTCGATTCTGCCGATCGCTGTGGCACATGGTGAAGGTCGTGCAGTTGCAACGGCGGAAAACTTTGCTGCACTGAATGCATCGAATCAGGTGGTTCTACGTTATGTCGACAGCCATGGCAATGCAACTGAACAATATCCGTTGAACCCGAATGGTTCACCGGAAGGTATTACCGGTGTAACCTCTCAGGATGGCCGTGCAACGATTATGATGCCGCACCCTGAACGTAACTTCCGCGCGCTCCAGCATTCCTGGAAACCAGAAGACTGGGATCAAGACGGTGCTTGGTTACGTATGTTCCGTAATGCACGTAAATTTATTGGCTAATTGATATAATCAAGAATTAAAAAAGCCCCGAAAGGGGCTTTTTTAATAAGCAAATTATAGATTTATAGGTGATTAGATATAGAATTGAAAAAGATTAAAAAATGAATAAAGAGTCCTCAAATGTCCGATTTAATTGAAAAAGTTTTACTTTTACAAGAATTGCTAATAGCTAGAGCTACTGATACTTATGAAAAAGGTTCTTCAGAGGCATTTATGCAGCTTAGACAAGAGTTACTGACATTTAAAAACTTTTATGAATATATTCCATTTTTTATTAAAGACACACGCACATTAGATGAATTTGAAGCTAGGATTAAGTGGGATTTTGAATCTTACGCTGAACGTGAAAATTATATTTATTCGGAATTTAAAGAATTCTTTAATGTATTAGAAAGTCTAGATGTTCCTCCATTGGATCAGGTAGTACAGTTGAAGATTGCTGAATTAAGCTCGGATTATATACATCAAATATGGCAGAAAGCATTAGAGCGAAGAAGTACAGATCCCGAAGGTGCGATTACATTAGCTCGAACACTTTTAGAATCGACCTGCAAATATATTCTTGATGAATACGAAGTCGGTTATGGCAATGCTCCAGATATAAATCAACTGTATAGATTGGTGAGTAAAGAATTAAACCTTGCTTCATCTCAACATACGGAGCAGACTTTCAAACAAATTCTCGGAGGATGTAGTTCCATCATTGAAGGTTTAGGATCATTGAGAAATAAAGTGGGTGATGCTCATGGGCAAGGTAAAATAAACTTTAAACCTTCTCCAAGACATGCAGAATTAGCAGTGAATTTGGCTGGTACAATGTCCGTGTTTTTATTCTCATCTTGGAAATTAAAACAAGGTGAATGAATTTTTTATTATAAATATTGTTTTTAAATAGTATTTTAATTTTACTGTATGGAAAAATTAAAATAAATTCACTAACATAGGATTATTCAACCACCAATTTGGTGGATTTTTGCTTTTTAAGCATTCTGATTTTTTAATTTTTTTTCTTCCTGCTGAATTGGTTTAGATTTTGCTTTTATATTGTATATAAAGTGCTATGGTATGTTTTATGCACAACTTTATTGCACTATAAAAGAAAGATGGAATAGATCGGTTCAGTATCAATTCTCAAAGATGAGGTGATGACATGGCTAAAACACTTAGAATAATGGATAAGGCGGCAATGCGTCAGAAAGGCTGGATGTTGTTTTGTATTGTTGTAGGACTACAAATATTGTTCGTTGTGGGCAGTTACTTGCTGCAGGGTTCTTGATCATCAGCTTTAAGAAAGCCACCATTAAGGTGGCTTTATAATTTAAATAACCAATTGAACCTGCTTCAATACCGCCTTTAACGTATTTTCATAATCAAAAGCTTTATTGGTACTGTCCTGATAACGCCAAGCCACATAACCATCCGGACAAACCAGTACTGCACCAGATTCATGAATTTCAGACTTGGCATTCCAGGTGCCATACACATCTCGGTAATCACGTGCCCCAATTTGAATGACATCCAGATATGGCAAATCCAATGCTTCTGCCGCCTGTTTCCAGCCTTTACCGGATAAACCTGTGAGCAGGGTAAAACGACCTTTACCCGTAATATCCAGTGTCGACTGCTTTTGACCTTTGGCATTGATCAGCCAAGTATGCGGAACTTTAGCGCCTGGGCGAGTGGTTGCCTGTAAATAAAGCTGCTCATCTTTTTCAAAAATCTCAGGCTCGGATTCTGCAATCACCGTATTGGAGCTATATCGTTGGTTCAGCTCTACACCTTGTGCATTAAATTCGAAGTTTTTAATTTCCAAAGCTTCAAACAGCTTTTTGCGGATTTCAGCACCTTGCTCATCTTCCGAAAAAATACGTTCCAGCATTTGTTTTTGTGTAGTCACACCATTGTCAAAACCAAAGACTTCTTTCAGGTATTTATAATCAAAACGTGATTGATTCGCTCGCGCCACAATTTGCTTGCCGACCGGTGCACGCTCGGTGGTATAGGAATCCAGCAGGGAAGGTGCAGCCCAGCCTTTTACCGCGTATGCTAGTTTCCAGCCTAGGTTAAAGGCATCCTGCATGCAGGTATTTGAACCTAGGCCACTCGATGGTGGATGACGGTGTACCGCATCACCACCGCAGAATACGCGACCTTTAGAATATTCAGTTGCCCAGGTCTGGTTCACATACCAGTACGACAATTTCTGGATTTCGACTTCTTCAACTTTCGCACCGACAAAGGCATTCAGGCGTGCATGTACCTGTTCTTCAGTCACCTGTGGCTCGCCTTTGGAAATGTCAAAGCCCCAGCCCATAATCCATTCATTCCAAGGAGTAATCGCACGTAACAATCCCATACCGAGATCGCCAAAGCTGGCTTCAGGATTCACGATCCATTGCAGAATCGCAGGACGATGTTGAACGTATTGAGAAAGATCAGCTTTAAAGGTCACATAGACGGTACCGGCACGTGCCATCACGCCTTCCAGTGGCAAGCCGAGCTGTTCCAATACATGAGATTTAGCACCATCCATACCCACCAGATATTTTGCTCTTAAGCTAAATTCAGTATTGGTAATGCGGTTCAGGAAAGTAGCAGTCACGCCATCTTCGTCCTGCACATGTGACAGGTATTCAGTATTGAAGTTATAAATTGCACCACGTTCACCGGCATTTTTCACCAGTAAAGCTTCCATTTTGGGTTGGATCAAATCAACTAAAGGACATGGACTGCCTTGGATATAGTCACCATGACGTTCATCACCGGTACCCCATGCACTTAAACGGGCGATTTCTTCGCCGACCAGACTGGTGGTAATCAGGCTTTCACCCATCTGTTCCCATGGTGTTGCAATCTCTTTAACCTGTTCTTCAATACCTAAATCACGTAATACTTCCATGGCACGCTGATTGGTAATATGGGCACGTGGACTATTGGCCAGCCAGCTAAACTGGGTAAACAGTTGTACCTTGATACCATAATTCGCCAAAGCCAAACCTAATGTTGAACCTGCAGGACCAGTACCAATGATCAGAACATCAGTGTCATAGTGTTGTGTCATACAAGACTCCATGTGTATAGGTGAAGAACAAGCTATCTATATAATCAGGCAGTCTAGTAAAACAGGATCTGTTGATATAGCGATATTCATATAAACTATCGACCTACTCTTATTTGCAATACGTGGGTCATAATCTTAAGATGCTGACCTGATCAGAAACCGGGCAGGCTATGGAACTTCGACATTTACGCTATTTTATTACTGTGGCGCAGCAACAAAGTTTTACCAAGGCTGCCGAAAAACTGTTTACCGCTCAGCCGTCATTAAGCCAGCAAATTAAGGATCTGGAGCAGGAAGTAGGCGTCATGCTGTTTGATCGTTCATCCAGAAAGGTCAAACTCACCGATGAAGGGCGAGCTTTTCAGATCTATGCCGAAAAAGCACTGGAAAATGCCAAGTTGGCAGTGGCAGCAGCACGCCAGGTCGCACAGCAGAAAAATAACCAGATTCATATTGGCTTTCTGAATGTTGCAGAAATCAAAGTGATGCCACAGATTCTGGCCCAGCTTAAAAAAACCATGCCGGACTTAAAAATCCATCTGCATAGCCTGACCTGTATGGAACAGATTCAGCGGCTAAAAAATGCTGAACTGGATTGATGTATTACCCGCTTTCATCTGGACCATCCAGATTTTGAGAATATTCATTTATTAACCGAGCAAATTTATCTGGTTGCCGCTCAGCATTTACATCCTACAGATCGAATCCTGAAATTACAGGAACTGAAAAATCACAATATGATTATGTGCGAGCAGAATGCTTCGCCCGTATTTTATGAGAAGCTGGATAAACTGCTCTGCATTGATCAACTCGAACATGAACAGCTGTTGTGGGTGACCAATGTCTTGCAACACATCAATCTGACCAATATGGGAATGGGCTTTAGTTTTGCGCCCGAATATTTACTGCGTCTTTTGAATGAGCATGTAAAAATTGTCCAGACTGATCAGGCACTGCCAAAACTGGGCTTGTATGCAACATTTAACAAGAATTCCCAAAATCCTGCATTGAAGATGATTACCCAAGCGCTTAACAATACGACAAGTAACTGAATTTCAGGAAGGAATATATGTTAAAGCTGATTTATTACGTGCCGGATGAAAATCTGGAAGACACTAAGAATGCGATATTTGCAGCAGGAGCGGGCGGTATTGGTGAGTATACGAATTGTGCCTGGCAGGTTTTAGGAACCGGACAGTTTAAGCCGCAGGAAGGTGCAGATCCTCATATTGGTGAAGTGGGTAAACTGGAACAGGTACAAGAATGGCGGGTAGAAATTCTGGTGCCGGATGAAAAGGCAGTCGAAGTGGCCAAGGCGCTGAAAGAAAGTCATCCTTATGAAGAGCCAGCCTTTGAATTTATTCAGCTTCTGGATATCAAAGTCTAAAATTGATACTCTGCTGCGGCGCGTTTAACTTAGCGCGCCGTTAATCTAGATTCAGAAACCAGCCGACCTGCTTTTGTTATTATCATTTCTTCCAGAATAATCCAAAGAAAAAATATAATAAGGAAAATAACAATGCCGTGGCCAAAACCGCTGAGCAGTGCGCTTAAGAATACCCTCAGTAAATCTATCCAGTACGGTACAGAAATCCTGCATCAGCGCATTCCATATTCGCCAGATAATCCCTATCTGGAAGGTATATTTGCACCAGAGCGGCAGGAACACTTTTCCACAGATTTAAAGGTTGAAGGGCAGATTCCTGCAGAACTGGATGGCGCATTAATGCGGATTGGTCCAAATCCTATTACAGTCAAAAACCCACGCAACTATCACTGGTTTACGGGCGATGGCATGTTGCATGCGCTCAGACTTAAAGGTGGTGAGGCACATTGGTATAAAAGCAGTTATATCGGTTCTGCCAGTGTGCAGAAAAAACTTCATCGACCACAAATTCCCGGTAAAACGCGAGGTGTCGCGGATGCAGTCAATACCAATGTCATCCACTTTGCCGGAAAAATCTGGGCACTGGTAGAAGCGGGTGCATATCCAGTTGAGTTGAATGCTGCACTGGAGTCAAAACGACATCATTTATTTGAAGATGATCAGGATTTTCCATTTACTGCCCATCCGCATATTGATCCTGAAACGGGCGATATTCATGCGATTTGTTATGATGCTTTAAGTCAGAACAAAGTTTTTTATTTGCAGATAGATTCAAAAGGTAAGTTGAAACATTATGTCGACATTCCAGTGAAACATGGTCCGATGATTCATGATTGTGCCATTACCAGATCTCATGTGCTGATTCTGGACCTGAATGTAAACTTTTCTGTACGCAGTGCTTTAAAGGGTTCAATGTTGCCATATCAATGGAATCCAAAACGGCAGGCACGCATGGGTATATTGCCTTTTGACGGTAAGGCAATTGATATTCGCTGGTATGAGATTGATCCCTATTTTATTTTTCATACCGTGAATGCTTATGAGCTGGATTCTGGTGATGTGGTTATGGATGTGGTGGTGCACTCCAAAGCCTTGGTCAGTTCGATTCAGGGACCGATTGAAGATCAGGATATTCGGCTGGAGCGGTTCATTTTTGAACACGGCACTGGAAAAGTGGCTCGGACGATATTATCCGAGATGAAACAGGAATTCCCACAGATTAATGAAGCTTATACAGGTCGGCCTTATCGCTATGTCTACACTATTTCCTTTGGCGAGTTTGATGATCCTTCTCATGTCAGCAGCAATACTCTTTTGAGCCATGATGTGGAAACTGGCAATTCAGAAAGCTATTCTTTTGGAGAAAACTGGGTAACAGGAGAGGTGATATTCGTCGCACGGGAAGGTGCTCAAGCTGAAAATGATGGCTGGCTGATGTCTTATGTTCATGCTTTAGATGGACGCCCATCCAAAGTGGTGATTCTGGATGCACAGCATATGGCTGAAGGGCCGATTACAACCATTCATTTACCAATACGTGTACCCGTCGGGTTTCATTGTAACTGGATTGATTATCGGAAATTGAGAACAATATGAGCTTGAGTTGTTTACAGATAGCTATATAAGCAGAAGTCTACCTGAAATCAAGCGGGCTTTATCATAGGCTTACAATTGAAATTCAATTCCAGAATTCTTGATATTTTGAGACCCAATACAATTTGGTTTTTATGTCGTAGCTACCATCGGGATTCAGGGAAATGAGGTAATGAATGTCTTTGCCTCGACTGCGGTTACCTTTATCTTCAGGAACTTGATACTTATACTTTTCTACTTCTTGAGGGGGAGTTAATATAATACGTTTCCATTCTGTGGCTGGAATTTTTGCTACACCTTCCTGTTTCGCTGCCATTATAGCGAGTCTTTTTTTTGCTGCCTCTTCTCCTTGAGCATAACGTAGTTCTTCAGGAACACCATATCCTTTTTTTATTTGCTCTTCATAAGTCAACCAAGGGGCATATTTAATAATAATTTGTTCAGGCACATAACCTTCAGGAGATACTTTACAAGTGTTATCTGTAGTTAAATATTTAGTTTTTCTTTTTACAGGCATATTTCCATCGCTATCATAAAAATTACGACACAATGGCCAATTGTTTTTAAAAACAAAGTTATGCTCAAAGTCGGATGGTCCTACAACAAAAGTGATACTATTCTTCATAAGCGGTGCCGTTGCTTGACAGCCAGTTAATAAGCAGATACCGCAGATTACTAGATATTTTATTTTCATTAGTTTGCTCCTAGGTTTAAATCTAGATTAAATTTTAATGCTGTCCCTTAATTGGCCTTGATCTAGTTAAAATAATTTATGATTTGAATTATTTTTTTAAATGTTCTTATTATATAAATATTAATTAAACAGATGATTATTTTTTAATTATAAAAGATATCTATTGTTTTTAAATAGATATCTTTTATGCTAATTATTATAATATTACGTCCTGAAATTTAAAAAATATACTTTCCCCTGATTTTAACTCAATTTTTATATACTTTAATTTACCTTTGATTCAACTAATGCGAAGGAGCCAGGTTGCGGAAGATATGCTTAAGGCTGTGTAGCATTTTTTCAATTTGCAACGGTGTTAAACCATCGAAAGATTGCTCTAGTACAACAACACTAAGATCATTAATCTTTTTAATCATTTGCTGACCTTTTTCGGTTAATAATACTCGGGTAATTCGTGCATCATCCTCACAGGAATAAGTATGTACTAATCCCTCATCTTTCAGGCGATAGATGATTTTAGTGGTAGTTGACATCTTATAAATCAACATGTCAGATAAATCAGAAATACTCGCTCTATTTTTAAATTTTAATGCCAGTAAAATACGTCTTCGAGAATTGTCTAAACCGTATTTCTTTAAGGCATAGTCAACATTTTGCACATATTGGGTATGCACTTGACTAATCCAATGGTAGGGCGAATCTTCTAAATTAAAATCTGTAGGAATGGATAAAAATTTACTATACTTTTTTTTCATGGCCTCAACTCTTCTGTATGTTAGGGTCTTTTTAATTTGTTTAAAAAATGCATTTTATTTCAAAATATTTACTATCCTATTATAAGGTTATGAATCTTATCTTCAGTACGCCTTCACCTCCTATTTAACTTCTTTTTAAGTGAACCCTCTAATTCTTTTTTGCTTCTTCGAGCCTCTTTTTATAAAAGAACTAGAGAGCCAAAATTTCAGTCACATTTTTTATTTATCTATTGTTATTATGCGAACTGATTAAATCATCTTAATGATTAAATGATCTATCACAAAAAATACCATTTTTAATTAAGAAATACTTAAATATTTGTTCTGGTTGGCATTTTTTTATTTTGGAAAATTCATCTTTCTTTTTACCTTAACTTTAATTCAGTAAGCTTAAGATAGTTCTATAAGTCTTTTTAAAACATATTAAGATATTGTTTTATATTGATATTTAATATTTAAACTTTTTTATACTTTAAAAGTATAAAAATTATCTTCATAAAAAATAGAAGAAAAATAAACTATCTTTTAAATTCCACAATAGACATTTTGTGTGATCATGTAAAAAAAATTAAACTTTTTAGCTCAGCTTAATTTTCGATTAAAAAGAAATTTAACTAGAGAAATCACTAAATTGGATATTGAACTCAAAACTTATAATCAAAAAATTAATGGAAGAAGAATCGGAATTGTACATGTATTGGGTAGTGTGAAAGCTTTCAAAATCCTTGCTGAAAGATATCGTAACAGAGGAAAAAAACTTGGTTTGAGATTTAATTTGATTGCTGGAATATACAACTTGGAGCTAAGTAAAAAAATGACTTATGAAAGAGCGTTAATAAAAAATATGAAATTTCCGTTAAGATTTATCTTATGTATAGTTTTTAGCGTATAAAGAGTGAATTATGTGACATCCATGTCATAAGATATCTATCAGATTTAAGGTATTTAATTTCTATAGATACGAAGCTTAAACCTTCTGAATAAACAGTTCACGATCAAAACGGTATTGCGGGAAGAACACGCCGTCTTCAGCACGTTCACCTGCACCAATTACCATGACCGGATACTGTTCATCATTCAATTCTAGAATTTCACGAACCATCGGTTCATCAAAACCTTCCATCATACAGCTGTCAAAACCATAAGCACGTAAAGCTAAGACCAGGTTTTCACAAGCAAGCGCCGTCGTTTTGGTCGCCCACAGTTTCGCATCAGCTGGACTGAAAGCAGAAACTGGCATTTGTTTGTCCAGTGTACGGGCAACTTTGAAAGCCACTTTCTTAAAGTTACCAAAAGCATTCAGATAACCAGTCTTATAGTTGTAGGGAATATATTTATAGTATTTCTTAATCGCGGGCGGTGCTTCAGGAAATGGAAATTCATTCACATTACGTTTCGCCATTTCATCGATACGGTCGGTACGTGCGATACAGACAATTAGCTCAGAAGCTGTTTTGGCTGCCAGTTGACTCATACAGGCTTTGACCAGACGTTTTTTCTTGCCCGGATTTTGTACCACATAAAAAGTCCAAGGCTGCAAGTTCGACGAATTTGGTGCCAACAACGCTAGATCCATACAGGCATCCAGAACTTCGACAGGAATTGGCTTTTTGGTAAATTTACGCACTGAACGTCGGCTTTCAATCACCTTACGAAAATTGTCTATATCTATATCTTGAGGTGCAGGTTCGTAATAACGTTTCTTTTCTGGATTTGAACTATCTGTTGTTTGAGAAGAGGTTTGAGAGTTTTGATTTGGCATACTTCAGATTCTTGGAAAAATAAAAGATTGAGGCAGTCTAAACCACCTCGTTGAACTCATAAGTTTGAAAATTAGTTGAATTGTGTGAAATCAGGTTTACGTTTTTGCATAAAGGCTTGAACCGCTTCCAGCATTTCTGGCGAGCCAACACGCTGCATGAAAATTTCTGCTTCATGGTCAATCCATTCCACAATTTCATTCACATTATGTTTCATCAAGGCTTTAGATTGCACCAGTGATGCCAATGGCAGGGCAGAGAGCTGGGCAGCTTGTGCTGCTGCTTTAGTATAAACATCTTCTTCAATGCTATTCACCAGACCTGCGTCGAGTGCTTTTTCGCTATTGAATTTTTGCGCAGTCAGCAATAATTCGGCCGCTTTATGATAACCCGCTTGCTGAATCAACAGCTTGCTTGAAGCACCTTCAGGCGATAGACCCAGACTGACAAATGGAATCTGGAACAGGGCGGTATTGTCACTATAGACCAGATCACAATGCAGTAAGATCGTCACGCCAATGCCGATTGCAACACCACGCACGGCTGCAATCAATGGCTTGGAAAATTTTGCAGCAGATTTCAGTAAAACAAACGGTGGGCCTTCAGCGGCGGGTGCCTGACCTTTCTTCGCAGCAGATTTCATAAAATCC
The DNA here is from genome assembly GCF_000369685.1 of Acinetobacter sp. CIP 102136. Lineage (GTDB taxonomy): Bacteria > Pseudomonadota > Gammaproteobacteria > Pseudomonadales > Moraxellaceae > Acinetobacter > Acinetobacter fasciculus. Next base: position 1,527,815 of record NZ_KB850142.1, on the reverse strand, counting down.
TGCATATCATTGCCCGCACTAAAGTCTGCATCCTGACCACGTAAAACGACCACACGAACTTCAGGCGCCTGATCTGCTTCATCTAAAGCTTTCGCAATCCAGAGATAAAGTTCGCTATATAACGCATTTTTCGCTTCCGGACGATTGATGGCTAAAGTGAGTACACCATGTTCTAAATTCGCATTCAAATGCTCATGAGGTTGTTGAATACAGCTCAGTGTCATCGTACTATCCTTGCTTTAAAACTTAATTTGATTTTATGGGAATGATTATGTCGCATATTTATTGGGGCAGCACAACTCATGAGTCATAAAAAACTGATCCCTTATGAACTATACATTTGATTATCTGGTTTTCATTGGCCGCTTTCAGCCTTTTCATCTGGCGCACATGCAAACGATTAACATTGCCCTGCAACACAGTCAACATGTGATTTTGGCTCTCGGCTCTGCGCAAAATGAACGCAATATCAAAAATCCATTCTTGGCTTCGGAGCGTGAAGCCATGATCCTGTCAAATTTCAGTCCTGAAGATCAAGCTCGGATCAAATTTGTAGAAGTCATTGATGTTTATAATGATGAAAAATGGCAAAAACTGGTGAAATCGCTGGTGAATCAGGTTATTGAACCGGATGCCAAAGTTGGGCTGATTGGGCACTTTAAAGATGATTCTTCTTATTATTTAAAGTTTTTTCCAGAATGGGAAATGGTCGAACTTGACAGCCTGGAAGATGCCTTATCCGCCACGCCGATGCGTGAAGCTTATTATCGTGGCGAAATTCAACGAGATAAATTTCCACAAGGCACGATTGATTTTCTAGAGAATTTCCAAAAAACCACGACCTATCAGCAACTCAGTGAAAAATTTGCCCAGAATGATAAAACCAATCTGCTTTAAAAGTATCAGGTTGTTATGGGTTGATTCATGGTAGTTTGAGCATGCTGTTTCAAACATTCGCCTAAAATTTCCAGGGCAGACGACTGTTCTTTCCAGTGATGCCAATACAAGGGTACTTCAATTCGCATCTCACTCGAAAGTTCAAGCAGTTCACCTGACTCCAGCAAATCCCTGGTTTGATAGTCCGGCAGCCAGCCATATCCTAGACCCATGACAATCGCATCAAAAAATGCATGGGTCGATGGAATAAAGAAATGAGGATATTGAGCAAGGTTCAGGCCAAATTCGTGCTGAATAAACTGGGTATGTAGCTGGTCTTTTTCATTAAAAATAATGGCAGGGGCAAGGCGTAGCGCATCCCGATGTACCCCTTGATGAAACCAGTTTCGGGAAAAGTCAGGGGTGGCGACCAGACGATACTGCATCTGTCCGATCAACTCAGCCCGGCAACCTTTCATTGCCTTACTCTCTGTACTCAAACAGGCATTGACGAGACCTGCTTCTAACAGATGATGAGTCTGTGATTGATCATCCACCTGAAAATGCAACACAATTTTATGCTGGATCAGCTGGGCTTGTAAGGTTGGTAATAGCCAGGTCGCGAGCGAATCAGCATTGGTGGCAATATTCAGACAATAGAAACCTTCCTGTTGCAATTGTCCACCCAAATCCTGCATCAGATTCTGTTCTAGCAAACGTTGATGCTGTAAATAATGCAATAAGGTTTGTCCGGATTGAGTCACACGGCAAGGCCGATCTCTCACCAGAAGCAATTGTCCCAATTTTTTTTCCAGACTTTGAACACGAAGGGTCACTGCCGAGGCAGTAATATTTAGCTGCTCGGCAGCCAGATCGAAACTTCCCGTTTTTGCAACTGCGTAAAAAGCATCACATTGTTTCGCATTCAGCATATCTGTTATCTAAAAATAATTTAGTTAAATTGATATTAACTTAGTTTTAATTAATCGCATCCATTTTGTTGAATAATTCATTTATTCAAAAAAAGGGGAATGTGATGTTCAGTTATATGATGAGTGGTTTTGCAGTGGGAATGAGCCTGATTGTCAGTATCGGTGCACAGAATGCTTTTGTATTAAAACAAGGTTTAAAACAGCAGCATGTGTTCTGGGTCTGTGTGATTTGTGCCTTGTCTGATTCCATTTTAATTCTGCTTGGCGTACTAGGCTTTGCGCGTATCATTGAACATTATCCAGATATTGTTATATTTTCTAAATATATTGGTGCAGGATTCCTGTTTTATTATGGTTTGCATCATGCGATCAGCGCATTTAAATCAACAGAGGTTTTGGCACCAAGTGACCAGCTAACAGAGCATTTTCTACAAGTACTGATGATCTGCCTGGCTTTTACTTGGCTAAATCCGCATGTTTACTTAGACACAGTCATATTGATTGGATCAATTTCAACCCAATACGCCTTAGGAAAATGGTGGTTTGCTTTAGGTGCTGTCTGTGCTTCCTGGTTCTTTTTCTTTAGTTTGGGATATGGGGCAAAGATACTGACGCCTTGGTTCCAGCATCCAAAAGCATGGAAAATACTGGATGCTATTATTGCCTGTACCATGTGGGGCGTCGCGGTGTCATTAATCCTCAGTATTTGATTCAGGCTACAAAAGCCGATAGATCGGTTAAGAAGTTGACCAAGCGTGTCATTTTAGATAGGTATCGAGAATGGTCAGCGCAGAAAACAACTCTTTTCAGTACTGCAAGCACATAGATATTTCAATATATATTGAGCTTAAAATAAACGATCTGTCTGGTATAAAAAAATTTTAAAATCAGAATTTTATAAGATGAAAACAATCTCCTGCTAGCCTAGCAGGGCCACTTATCAGAGAAAAACCAGCACAAGCATTTTGTCCGTTAGTCATGAATGATTTTACAAAAACTTCAATAAACTGGTATAAAAATAACGAAAATCTGTTCGCTCAAAAAACAAGAAAATTTAGTTTCAGATTAAGCCGTGTACTTAAATCCGATCAATAAGAAATTAAACAAGGTGGATTTAAAATTGAAAACAACAATAAAAACTGGGCTCCTTAGCTTGGCGATCTGTTTAGCTTTGACCAGTCAGTCTTTTGCAAGATCATGGACCTTAACTCCCAAAAGTGATGTCGGTTTTGAGATCAAGTCGATGGGTCTTACTGTAGTTAAAGCCAAGTTCAATCAGGTTCAATCCACGATGCAGTTTGATGCTAAAGCACCGCAAAATGCCTCAACCCATCTGGTCATGGATGTGGAAAGTTTAAGCTTTAGTAAGCCGCTATTTAAACATATGATTCTGGGCGAAGACCTATTTTATGTAGAAAAATATAAGACTGTAATTTTTAAAAGTATCCAGTTTAAAGAATTGGGCAATGGCAAATACAATGTTTTAGGTCATTTAACCCTGCGTGGTGTGACCAAGCCTGTGATTTTCGAAACAACCTTTAAACCCAGTATGTCGAATACCAACCTGCTTGATGTTCAGGCATCTGCTGTGATTAACCGTAGGGATTTTGGTATGAAAAAAGGAATTGCCGGGGTAGGAGATAAAGTGAATCTTCATCTTTCGGGACAGTGTGAAATGAACTAGGGTAGATATAAAATACTTGATGATATGACATTTATTGTAAAAAAAGCCCGAATATTTCGAGCTTCTATTTATACACAAGCATGCAATTAAGCAGCTTGTAAAGCTTTTAAATCTTCCAGAACTTGTTCTGCGTGACCTGCTGCTTTGACCTTACGGTATTCTTTGACCAGTTGGCCATTATGGAAAATAAAAGTTGAACGCTCAATGCCCATCACTTGTTTACCATACATGTTCTTTTCTTTAATCACATCAAAGTGATTGCACAACACTTCTTCTTTATCACTGATCAGGTTAATACTCAGGTTCTGCTTTTCAGTAAAGTTCTGATGAGCTTTTACCGAATCACGGGATACGCCAAGAATTGTGGTATTTAAAGCATCGAACTGATCTTTTAAACAGGAAAAGCCAACTGCCTGAGTCGTACAGCCTGGCGTAGAATCTTTAGGATAAAAATAAATCACCAGCCATTCTGTATTTAACTGGGTTAAATTGATTTCGCCTGTCGTCGCAGGAAAATTCTGGTCAAGCAAACTAATTTCAGACATAAAAACTCCTGTTTTCTTTAAATTTTTTCAAAAAAATAAGCCACATTATAGTGGCTTATTTTATCAAAGAATAATCAGATCTTATTTCTTTGGTGCCGCTTGAGCTGATTTCATTGCTTCTTCAGTCAAAGTTTTCAGTTTGCCTGTTAACTGTGGACCAAAGCATGCTTGAAGATCTTTATTCTGCTTCTGTACAAAAGCTAAAGTGCCTGGGCTTTTCTTCTGGTTAATGGTGCTTTGAATTTCCCATTTTTGTGCATTGGTTAATTTGCCATCTGCTTCAATAGCACAACCACAATATTTGCTGACTTCAGCAGATGTCAATTTTTTGCTTTTGCCAGTTTCATTTTTACAAACATTGATCAATGCAGATTTTACATTGGTGCTTTTATAAGCTTGTTGTAATTTGTCATCAGCCGCTTGAGCCGTAGTTGCGAACATAGCAGCAGCTGAAACAATTGCTGAAAGCACGATGCTTGATTTTAAATTCTTCATAAACTCTACCTTGTTATTACGGTATATAACGTGTCGGGTCTTCAACACCTGCGTCCGCAAAACCCTGTTTACGTAAACGACAACTATCGCATTTGCCACAGGCACGTCCTTGGTCATCTGCTTGATAGCATGACACCGTTTGACTGTAGTCTACGCCATGTTCAATACCTAAGCGAATGATATTTGCTTTGGATAAATGTAACAAAGGTGTTTCAAATTTGAGCGCCTGACCCTCTACGCCAACCTTGGTCGCAAGGCGTGCCATGTTGGCAAATGCCTCGATAAATTCCGGACGGCAATCCGGATAACCGGAGTAATCAACCGCATTAATTCCGATGACAATCGCTTCAGCTTCGAACACTTCTGCCGCGGCTAGAGCGTAAGACAAGAAGATAGTATTACGTGCAGGAACGTAAGTAATCGGAATGCCAGCCTGTTCATGGTCGGGTACCTCAATACTATGATCGGTAAGGGCTGAGCCACCCAGATTACCCAGATCAATATTGATCACTCGATGTTCCACACCCGCACGTTGCGTTAAAGCTTTTGCTGCATCCAGCTCGGTCGTTGAACGCTGACCATATCGAAAACTGAGTGCGATACATTCATAGCGTGCCTGTGCCCAAGCCAGACATGTGGTTGAGTCTAAACCGCCAGATAACAGGACAATGGCACGAGGGCGCATAAGCTGATTCTCCAAAAAAATACTTTACAAAAAATTAACGACCAGTTTCATCATTCCATAACAACTTGTGCAGCTGTAACTGGAAACGAACAGGGAGATGGTCTTCTAAAATCCACTGAGCCAAATCACGTGCCAGTGGCGGTAAACGAACCGCACCTTTTTCGACCGCAAATGCAGGCGAAAACCAAACTGTACTCACTTTGTCTTGAAGTTGGTACTGTTCAAGTTGTTGTTTTGACCATTCATAATCTTCACGATTGCATATTACGAACTTGATTTGATCATGTGCAGTTAAATGATCGAGATTAGCAAGCAAATTCCGTGCAACTTCACCTGAATTTGGTGTTTTTAAATCTAAAACTTTAGAAATACGTGAATCCACTTTGGACACATCTAAAGCGCCACTGGTTTCAAGTGAAACCTGACATCCTAAATCTGCAAGTCGCTGCATCAGGGGTAGGGCATTTGGTTGTGCCAGTGGTTCACCACCGGTCACACAGACATAAGGGGTTTTAAAATCTAGCGTGGTCTGGATAATATCGTCCAGAGACTGACGCTCACCGCCTTCAAAGGAATAGGTGGTATCACAATAGCTACAACGTAATGGACAACCGGTTAAACGGATAAATACCGTTGGCAGTCCTGCGGCATTGGCTTCACCTTGCAATGAATAGAAAATCTCCGTAATGCGTAAACCCGCAGACGGATCAGAGACAGGAATTGCGGAAGATCGAAGCGTATTCATAACAAAACTAACCAATGAGAAATAAATAACCGGATATAAAAATAAAAATCCCTACGATTATTACTAATCGTAGAGACGAGGAGCAGTTGAAGCTCCGAGGAACACAAATGTGTCCTCTAAGTTAAGACATCTTAGTCTTCACGTAATAGATCGTTCAGACTTGTTTTAGAACGAGTTTGTGCATCAACTTTTTTCACGATGATGGCAGCATACAGGCTGTAAGTGCCACACTTAGAAGGGAGGCTACCAGCAACAACGACTGAACCTGCTGGTACACGGCCGTAGTGGATTTCGCCAGTGGTACGGTCATAAATCTTGGTCGATTGACCAATGAATACACCCATTGAAATTACAGAACCTTCTTCAACGATTACGCCTTCAACGATTTCAGAACGTGCACCGATAAAGCAGTTATCTTCAATAATGGTTGGATTCGCTTGCAGTGGTTCAAGCACACCACCAATCCCTACACCACCTGACAAGTGAACATTTTTACCAATTTGCGCACATGAACCGACAGTTGCCCAGGTATCAACCATCGTGCCTTCATCTACATAAGCACCGATGTTGACATAAGAAGGCATCAAGATCACGCCTTTGGCCTGGAAAGAACCTTTACGTGCGACAGCAGGTGGTACGACACGTACACCAGCAGCCTTAAATTGTTCTTCAGTCCAACCTGAGAATTTAGTCTCTACTTTGTCATAGAAACGAAGATCACAAGCTTCCATTGGTTTGTTGTCGTTCAATTTAAATGATAACAATACCGCTTTTTTAATCCATTGATGAACAACCCATTCACCATCGATTTTTTCAGCAACACGTAAAGTACCATTGTCTAGACCAGCAATTACTTCCTCAACTGCTTGACGGATTTCAGCAGAGCAATCTGCAGCTGTAAAATTCGCACGGTCTTCAAACGCTTGTTCAATGATTGTTGAAAGCTGCGACATGATCTTCCTTCCAGAAAAAAATTTTCTAGATTTTACACTATATTGCAGGAAAAATAGTTGAAAGCACTAAAAATAGATGAAAAATAACCAAAAGTGTAGAAAGCGTGAAATTATTAAAGTGATAAGTATACTTTTTCATTATGTTGAAATGTAGGAGAAGTGTTAGAAAATGCTTGGTTCTGAACAAGAAAAATTAATTTGTATCAAAAAATAACAAAAGATGAGCAAAATGCGAATAAAAAATATTTTTTAAGTCCTTTATATTGAGCCTATCACGAATAACTAATGATCAAAATAAGTTCTTTTGAGGAGAGAAATAATGAAATCTTTACATAACATTTTAGCAGTATCAGTCTTAGCTCTAGCAGCGAGTTCTGCGATGGCTGCTGATGAAACAATCGTAACAGATGAAGGCGTTGCTGAATTCTCTTTCTTTAAACCAGCTTCTGTTCGTGCTGAAGTCGGTACTACCGGTTATGGTGGTGCAATTTCCTGGAGTGCTAACCCATATGTAGGTGTCACTTTAGGTTATAACGGCGGTGATATTTCCTGGTCTGATGATTTATCAATCAATGGTTCTGATTATGACCTAGATATGGACAATAACCTGACTTATCTAAATGCTGAAATTCGTCCTTGGGCAAACTGGTTCTATATGGCGGCTGGGGTAGGTTATATTGATAATGATTATGGTCTAGAACGTCGTCCAGGTACTAATGCTTCATTTACAGTAGGTGGAGAACGCTTTAGCAATCCAACTGGTGCCGATGTTCGTATTAGTGGTGATTTATCCTACAAGAACAACATTGCTCCTTATGTAGGTATCGGTTTTTCTCCCGCGATTACTAATCGTTGGGGAGTATTTGGTGAAATTGGTGCCTACTATAATGGAAATCCAACTGCAAATTTAACTGCTAATCCAGAAGCTTTAATAGCAGTAGGCCCAGGAAGCGAAGGTAACAGTTTAGAAGATGCTCTTGCTCAAGAAGAACGTGATATTCGTAACGACAATAAATACGAATGGTTACCAGTAGCGAAACTAGGTGTGAGCTTCCGCTTCTAAGATTTAACTTAATATAAAAAAACGGGCTTCGGCCCGTTTTTTTATATTTTTAGAACAATTTTAAAAGTGATAACCCAGTTTCAAAGCTAGGATCAAAGCACTATTTTCAGAAACTGCAGATAAACCTGCAATCTGTGGCGTCATAGGTTCGGATGAGGAAATTTCAGGTTTTTGAAACTTTAAATAATATAGTCCAGTAGCAATATCCCAGGTTTCTTGAATCTTATAAAGATGACCTAGTCCGATACCCCAATAGCCATCACTCGGATTCAAGGTTGAAGCCGGATTTCCTGTACCAGAATCCCATAAAAGTTCAATCGAATTTATGCCAAAAGATGACCATTGATGGGCAAGTCCGATTTTGCCAGACCATTGATCCTCACGATAATCAATCATTCTAAAAGGTTTTACTTCAGGGAACTGTAAGGCCGCATAGTCAATTACAGCGCCAAATTTAGGTGGCTGGATCACGAAATTCTGCCAGTTTGACCAACGCAGCGTGCCATAGAGCGCATTTTGATCAGTTAAAGCTGTCTGAAAATCCAAGTTCACAGACTGTGGAGTTTGAATTTCTGTATAAGGTGCTGGATTTGTACCTACAATAATTGATTCAGTGGTTTTATTGTGATGAGTAATTGCAGAACGATAGGTCAGTGCGGTTCTAAAAAAATATTCAGGAATCTGATAACTGATTACTGCAAGCCAGCCCCAAGCGGGATCTCGTTCAAATGTGGCTCGATAACCATTGAATATATAAAATGTCTGCCCGGCTAAATATAAATTTCCCTCTAAGCTTTGATAACTTAGCCCTGTATAAAAATTCCAGTCAGCGTCTGGTTGAAAGCCAATTAATGAGGTCAAATTATGGCTCTCAAACTGAATGGTAGCAGCCTCAATGGGAAGTGCCGCACCTGCAAAAACAGGATCATAATGATAAGCGATATCTATAGAATAAGGCCGATCATAAATCAGTCCCCACGACACTTGAGGATTTAACTGGAATTTTAATGCGGCATTGGAAACCCATTGGCTATGGGCAAGATTTCCTGTAGAAAAATCGATGATGCCTAATTGTTGTAGCTCTTCGGTATGTTGTACCTGACCGCTGATATCAGGGCGAACCCAGGCCAATGAAACTTCAGCATAATGATTTTTTTCAAAAAACGATTGGATGCTTTGGTTAGATTGTTCAAACGCTGCTGCATAACCTGACCCGGAGAAAAACAAGCCCACGGAGAAAAGAGCAAATTTATTATTGATCATCTTGGTATAATTCAATTTATTATGCATGTGATTATGCTTGATATTTATATTCTTTATCTACTCAAAAAATAAAAAAGAGGCCAATGAGCCTCTTGAGTTTAAAGCCTGAATTTAGTTCAGTCGTCTGGATAGGCGACTTTTTTAAGTGCTTTAATATTGGCATCTGGCGAGCATAGGGAAATAAACTCGTAGCCATAGCCACGCAGTAAATGTCCTTTACGTACCGCAATCCAGGTGGTATTGACACCAAAAATGTCGGTTTTAATTTGCTTTAAACGATAATCGCGCTCAGGGTTATAAGCGACATCGTTGACGATACCCACGCCCATGTTCATTTCGACATAGGTTTTAATCACATCGGCATCGAGTGCGGACATCACGATATTGACATCAAAGCCGGCTTCTTCAAAAGCAGTATCAATCTTGGAACGACCGGTAAAACCACCATGATAGGTAATAATCGGGTAGTGAGCCAGATCTTCAATCCGGATGTTTTCCTTACTCGCCAGCGGATGATTTTGCGGCGTAATAATACTGTGTTGCCAGTTATAATAAGGCACGCTGGCCAGATTGTCTTCAGTCGTCAGGGCTTCAGTCGCAATACCGATATCGGCTTGGCCTTCCAGCAGCATTTCCGTAATTTCCATCGGGCTGGCCTGTTGCAAAATCAAATGTACTTTAGGGAATTCTTTTTTGAATTGGCTGACAATTGGTGGCAACACATAACGCGCCTGGGTATGCGTCGTGGCAATCGTCAATGTGCCTTCATCGACTTTATTGAAATCATCGGCCAGACGTTTGATATTGTCGGCATCGACCAGCATGCGTTCCACAATGCCTAAAAGTGCCTGACCTGGTTCGGTTAAGCCCAGTAGACGTTTACCTTTACGGATAAATAACTGCACCCCCAGTTCATCTTCCAGATCTTTAATATGCTTACTTACCCCGGACTGTGAAGTATAAAGCGCAGCAGAAGCTTCAGTTAAATTAAAGTTTTGTCTAACCGTTTCTCGTATAATTCTTAATTGTTGGAAATTCATAATTCTCTTACCCTAGAAGAGGATGGGGCATTTTAAAGCCCCATCTTTTGATCTTAAGCGACCTGGTTTTCAAATAAATGCAAGTTCACCGCACTTAACCAAACAGTTTGATTTGGGCGGAATTGGTGCGCTCTCGCTTCATCAGGCGTCAGTAAAATTTCAATCAGATTGCCTTGACGGTCATTTAGCTCTGCAACGACTTTACCCGCGATCCATAATTCACGAATGAAAGTCGCTTGAATGGCATTGTCGTGTGGCTGTGCATGAATGCGTAGTTCATCTGGACGCGCGAATAAAATCACTTCACCTTGAGCGGCATTTTTTGCACCCTCAAATTGAATGCGGTCTTCGCCGAGTTGGATGAGGCCGCCATGGTTCTGACCTTCAAAACGGTTCGCCTGACCCAAAAAGTCGAATACAAATGGAGTTTTCGGGGTTTCATAGACCTCACGCGGTGAACCGATCTGCTCTACATTGCCTTTGTTCATTACTACGATCTGATCTGCAACTTCAAGTGCTTCTTCCTGATCATGAGTCACGAAGATCGAAGTAATATGCAATTCGTCATGCAGGGTACGTAACCAGCGACGCAGTTCCTTACGCACTTTGGCATCCAGTGCACCGAAAGGTTCATCTAGTAATAATACACGTGGTTCAACGGCCAGAGCACGTGCAAGGGCAATACGCTGACGCTGACCCCCAGAAAGTTGAGCTGGATATCGGTCAGCAAGGAAACCGAGCTGAACCAAGTCGAGTAAACGTGTCACACGTTTTTTAATTTCCGCTTCCGATGGACGAGTTTTACGTGGACGCACACGCAGGCCAAAGGCAATATTGTCAAATACCGTCATATGGCGGAACAAGGCATAGTGCTGGAATACAAAACCAACTTCACGCTCCCGTACATGCACATTGGTAGCATCTTCGCCCTCAAGAATAACCTGACCGCCATCTGCTGATTCCAGACCGGCAATAATCCGTAGCAAAGTGGTTTTACCACAGCCTGATGGACCAAGAAGTGCGACCAGTTGACCATCTGGGAAATCCAGCGAGATATTTTTAAGTGCATGGAATGCACCAAAGTGTTTTTCAATATTTTGTACTTGAATACTCATGTGGGCATTCCTTAAGAAACTGTTGAATCTTCATTACGTTTGTCTTGTTTTTCCTGGCGCAGTTCCACCCATGTTTTTAAAATCAGGGTCACAATTGCGAGGAGAGCCAGAAGCGAAGACACGGCAAACGCAGCACTAAAGGTATATTCGTTATAAAGAATTTCGACGTGTAGCGGCAAGGTATTGGTTTCACCACGGATATGGCCGGAAACCACCGACACCGCACCAAATTCACCCATGGCCCGCGCATTACACAGAATCACGCCATAGATCAGACCCCATTTGATATTGGGCAGGGTCACTTTCCAGAAAGTCTGCCAGCCAGATGCACCGAGTACAATCGCAGCTTCTTCTTCTTCGGTTCCTTGTGCTTCCATTAACGGAATTAGCTCACGCGCAACAAAAGGTACCGTAATAAAGATAGTCGCTAGGACAATCGCAGGCACTGCATAAAGGATCTTGATATCGTGATCCATCAGCCAAGAGCCCATCCAGCCTTGGGTACCAAAAATCAGTACCAGCATCATACCCGCAATCACAGGTGAAACAGAGAAAGGGAGATCAATAATGGTCGTCAGGAATGATTTACCTGGAAAGTTAAACTTCGCCACAGACCAGGCTGCCGCAACACCAAATACGACGTTGAGCGGTACTGCGATTGCAGCCGTCAGCAAGGTAAGTTTTACTGCCGACAGAGTATCCGGATGCACCAGCGCTTGGGTATAAACGCCAACCCCTTGTTTAAAGGCTTCAACAAAAACCAGAATCAAGGGCAGAATCAGGCAGCTTAAAAAGAAGATTAAGGCAATAGTGAGCAGCGTATAACGTACCCAAGTTGGCTCACGGGTTGCATCACGGGATTGCAACTTTTCAGCCAGCGCATTGCTGTTGGTATTTAAACTCATCGCGCAGTTCTCCCGGTACGACGGCTAGCCCATGCCTGTAATAAGTTAATCAGGAATAGCATCACGAAGGAAATCAGTAGCATGACGACAGCAATCGTGGTTGCACCGGCATAGTCATATTCTTCTAGGCGAGAAATAATCATTAACGGTGCAATTTCCGTTTCAAAAGGCTGGTTACCGGCAATAAAGATCACCGAACCATACTCACCGACACCACGGGCAAAGGCCAAAGCAAAACCAGTGATCAGCGCAGGCAGAAGAATTGGAAAAATCACTTTGGTCACAATCTGAAAACGGTTGGCACCCAATGCAGATGCAGCTTCTTCCAGTTCAGTTTCCAGATCACTCAGTACCGGTTGGACGGTACGCACCACAAAAGGCAGGCCAATAAAGATCAATGCCAATGTAATACCAATCGGGGTATAAGCGACTTGAATGCCAATTGGTTCTAAATATTGACCAATCCAGCCGGTCGGTGCATATAAAGAGGTCAGGGCAATACCCGCAACTGCAGTTGGCAAGGCAAATGGCAAATCTACCAGAGCATCGACTATGCGTTTGCCCGGAAAGCTGTAACGTACCAGACACCACGCCAGCAACAGGCCAAAAACTACATTGACCAGTGCAGCGACAATGGCCGCGGTGAAACTTAACTGCAATGATTTCAAGATACGTTCAGAGCTCAGGATTTCCCATAAGCCATCCCAGCCAATGCCCAGTGATTTAATAAAAACAGCTGACAGCGGGATCAAAACGATTAATGACAAATACGCTAGGGTAAAGCCTAGAGAAAGACCAAATCCTGGCAGCACTCGGGATCGCTGCGACATGATTACTCCTCAGAAGAGAGAAAGCTGATTGAAGTCAATCAGCTAAAATAAAAAAACAATTTGGGCACAAGCATAATTTGCAGCGACTAAAATGCAAATTTAAAATAACACTTGCTCTCATCAACTTTGCTGATATGGGGCATAGTGTTTTCTGAAATCAAATAGTGTTCAATTTCAGGAAAAGGGCCAAAACCAGAAGCGACATTGACATGACCGACTGCACCCAGATTAATTGGTTTGATTTTCCAGGTTTGGGCCAGTATGTGGGCATCTTCAAAACTTAACCAGGGATCATTTTCACTGATCAATAACGTGGTGGGCACCTGAAGCTTGAGCTGTTGAAAATAGGTGCTGTAGTCAGTCTGACTGTCGCGCGAAAAACCATTTTCCCCAAATCGTGCCGGATTAGCTGGTGCCACCAATAGCAGATTTTTTACTTTTGCATTGAGTTCGGGATGTCGGGCAAGGGCCGCAATACTGGTCAGACAGCCAAAGCTGTGTGCGACAATCTGAACCTCTGCTGGAATGGCTTGCAGAGTTTTGACAAATTCTGCTACCCAGATATCCAGTACCGGATGATTCCAGTCCTTTTGCTGCACACGGGAGCATCGCATCAGCCGGTGCTGTAAGCAGGTTTGCCAGTGGTTGTATTCACTGCCACCTACACCAGGAACGATAAGCGTATGAATCATGTCGATGCTCCTATATCAATCAGCTTGGAAAATTATTTCGCGCTGTTGGCTTTAACGATCTGGTCAAATACACCACCATTTTCAAAGTGAGCCTTTTGTACTTTGTTCCAGCCGCCAAATTCCTGATCAACCGTCACCAGTTTTAATGGCTTAAATACTTGGCTGTATTTGGCCAGTACTTTGGCATTACGTGGACGATAATAATGTTTACCTGCCAGGTCTTGACCCAATGGCGAATACAGGAAGTTCAAATAACCTTGAGCCAAGTGCTGGTTGCCTTTTTTCTTGGCATTTTTTTCTACAATCGCCACCGGTGGCTCAGCCAGAATCGACAGAGAAGGGGTAATAATTTCAAACTTGCCCGGCTGTTCGCGAAGGGCTAAATGCGCTTCGTTTTCCCATGCGAGTAAAACATCCCCAATGCCACGTTCAGCAAAGGTCGTGGTTGAACCACGTGCCCCGGAATCCAGAACTTTGGTATTTTTATAAATTTTACGAACAAATTCTTGCGCAGTCTTATCGTTGCCGCCCGCCTGATGTTTGGCCCAAGCCCAAGCCGCCAGATAATTCCAGCGTGCACCGCCTGAAGTTTTCGGGTTTGGGGTAATGATCGCTACGCCCGGTTTGACCAGATCACCCCAGTCCTTAATCTCTTTCGGATTGCCTTTACGCACCAGGAACACGATGGTTGAAGTATAAGGCGTCGAGTTTTGCGGCAATTTCTTCTGCCAGTCCGCAGGTAACAGTTTAGCTTTTTCTGCCAGCACATCAATATCGGCAGCCAATGCTAACGTTACGATATCTGCATCCAGACCATCAATCACGGCACGTGCCTGTTTGCCTGAACCGCCATGCGATTGCTTGAAATTGATTTTTTGACCGGTACGGCTTTCCCAATATTTGCCAAAATTCTTATTTACATCTTCATACAGTTCACGGGTCGGATCATAGGATACATTGAGAAAATCACGTGCTGCTGCACCAAATGAGGTTGCCGAGATAACAGCTGCTAAAACCCCAAGTTTTAATGTGTTTGAAATGCTCATCTGGACTGAATCTCTGATATGTTCTGTAACATAAGCGCAGAATAAACTTATTCTTTATGCATAAAAAATAATTAAAAATGAATTTTATATGAAAAAAAGAGATAAATAAGCTCTTAAGTGTTTGAAATAAGAATGGCCTTATGAATAAAGGCCATAATGAACTGCATTTAAAGTATTATTTTGCGTGATTGGTTTTGACAATCTGATCAAACACACCACCATTGTCAAAATGCTGTTTCTGAACCTTGGTCCAGCCACCAAATTCTTTATCAATGGTGACCAGTTTTAAGGACTTGAATACGGTACTGTATTGCTTTAATACATTCGCATTACGTGGACGGTAAAAGTTTTTCGCCGCCACAGTCTGTCCAGCAGGTGAATAGAGGTAATTTAAATAGGCTTTGGCCAGATGTTCATTACCATCTTTCTTGGCATTTTTTTCTACGATTGCCACGGGTGGTTCAGCCAGAATAGACAGAGAAGGAGTAATGATTTCAAATTTTCCCGGCTGTTCGCGGACGGCCAAATGTGCTTCATTTTCCCAAGCCAGTAATACATCCCCAATCCCGCGTTCAGCGAAAGTCGTGGTAGCACCACGTGCACCCGAATCCAGTACTTTGGTTTGTTTGTAGATTTGACGGACAAAGTCTTGTGCTTTGGCATCATTGCCACCTTTCTGGTGTTTGGCCCACGCCCAGGCAGCCAGATAATTCCAGCGTGCACCACCTGAAGTTTTTGGGTTCGGGGTAATAATGTCTACGCCTGGTTTAACCAGGTCTCCCCAGTCTTTGATTCCTTTTGGATTGCCTTTACGTACAAGAAAAACGATGGTTGAAGTATAGGGTGTCGAATTCTGCGGGAATTTCTTTTGCCAGTCTTTAGGCAGCAAACCACGTTCTGCAATTTCATCAATATCTGCTGCCAGTGCCAGTGTTACAACATCGGCACCCAGTCCGTCAATCACGGCACGTGCCTGTTTGCCTGAACCGCCATGTGACTGTTTATAGTTAATATCCTGACCGGTGGTTTTTTTCCAGTATGCGCTGAATTCCTTATTGAAATTGTCATATAATTCACGAGTCGGGTCATATGAAACGTTTAGGAAATCTTTTGCAGAGACACTAAAAGCGCTTGCTGATACCAGTGCTGCCAATACCCCAATTTTTAATTTACGAATGCTCATTTTTTCCTCAAGTTTTTTAGCTTTTGTTAGATGAGGCAAGAATAGCTTGAGTTTTTTTGCATAAAAAATAATTAAAAAAGAATTGGATGTGAGTAAAAAAGATATATAGGTGAAGCCTGAATCTGACTGCTCAATTTTTCATTTTAGAGGCTGCAAAATATGCTGTATTTAAAAAATGCCCAACAGGTCAGCCAGATAGATGTGCTGGATCGTGGCTTTCATTATGGTGATGGCTGTTTTACCACGGCCCGGATTCGGCATAACCGGATTGAATTATATGATCGTCATCTGGCACGTTTGCACATTAGCAATCAGAAATTAAGCCTGAATGCCAATCTTGATCTGATTGCAGAAAGCTTACAGATTTTACGTGCATCAGAACATGAACTGAATGGCACATTGAAAATCGTGCTGAGTCGTGGAATTGGTCAGCGCGGTTATAGCTTGCCGGATCATCCTGCAGATCTCTGGCTATTTTATTATCCTCAAACCGTACAGGATTTTAAGTTTGAACAGATTCAAAGTGGCGTATTGCAGCAGGCAGTGGGATTGACTATGCCCAGTCTGGTTGGACTGAAAACCCTGAACCGCCTGGAGCAGGTTTTACTGAAACAGGAAGCAGATCAACGCGGCTGGCCTGAGGCAATAGTGACAGATGTACAAGGTGGCATTGTCGAAGGGGTGAGCAGTAATTGTTTCATTCTTATAAAGAATACATGGATTACGCCAGAACTCCGTTATAATGGCGTCTTCGGTGTCATGCGTGCAGAAATTCTACAACGTATGCAAGATCAGGGTATTGTCTATGAGCAACGATATATCGGTATGGATGAAATTTCCCATATTCGGAGTCTGTTTTTCTGCAATGCACTCAGCCCGATGAAAATTGTCACACAATTTGAGCAGCGCGCCTTGGATGGCAATGCTTGTATTGAACTTTTTAACCGTCTTCGATTAAACCAGATGTCTTAATATGTCAGCTTCCAAACCTAAAGCCAAAAAGAAAAATAAAGCGAGATTCTCCTCATCTTTCAAAGGAATTGCCTTGGTCCTGATGGGGATTGTTTTGATCTTGGCGTTGATCCTGAAAAGCAGTTTGTGGAAGGATTATCCTGTAGAAGGAAAAAAACAGCTGCTCGCGATCGAATCTGGTCAAACCTATTCCGGTTTTATTGATCGTCTGGCCACAGAAGATCAGGTGAGTTTCCCGATCATTCTCAAGCTGTATCAGCGCATCATGATTCATGACACCATGAAAGCGGGCGTGTATGAAGTACGCCAAGGCATGAGCATCCGTCAGGTCTTGGAGATGATTTCCGATGCAGACAATGCCCAGATGAGCCGGATTCTGGTAATTGAAGGCACGACCTTTAAGCAACTGATTGATGCCCTGAAGAAAAATGATTTAGTCACCAAAGAAGTACTGCATCTGCCTACTGAGCAATTACTCAAAGAATTGAATATTCCGTTTTCACATCCTGAAGGGCTGTTTGCACCGGATACTTATTTCTTTGCCAAAGGTGAAACTGACCGTAAAATTCTGACCAATCTGTATCAGCGCCAGATGAAAGCACTGGATGAGGCGTGGGCGAAGCGTGCAACTGATCTGCCGTATCAGAATAAATATGACGCGCTGATCATGGCCTCAATCATTGAAAAAGAGACCAGTGTGGATCGTGAATTGGAACAGGTTTCTGGGGTATTTGTACGCCGTTTAAAAATTGGCATGCGTTTACAGACCGATCCAACAGTGATTTATGGCATGGGTGACAGCTATAACGGCAATATTACTCGCAAGGATTTACGCACACCGACGCCGTATAACACCTATACCATTTCAGGTTTGCCGCCAACACCGATTGCCTTGCCAAGCAAGAAAGCCATTGAAGCAGCCATGCATCCGGATAATTCTGACAACCTGTATTTTGTCGCTACCGGTAATGGTGGGCATAAATTCACGAGCAATCTGAATGACCACAATAAAGCCGTACAGGAATATCTGACGATTTTACGCTCGAAAAATAAGGAATGAGTATGTTTATTAGCTTTGAAGGCACAGAAGGTGTAGGTAAAACCACGCTCATTCGTTCGATCTATGAAGATTTTATCGCACAGGGCAAAGATGTTATTTTGACTCGTGAACCCGGTGGAACCCCGATGGCTGAGCAGATTCGCTCGCTGTTGCTGGCTGTGAACCATGAAGAAGCCATGGCGCATGATACCGAGCTGTTATTGATGTATGCGGCGCGTGCCCAGCATCTGGCACAAGTGATTCTGCCCGCATTAGAAGCTGGGAAAATTGTCTTATGTGACCGTTTTAGCGACTCATTATATTCCCTTTTTTTAGATGTAAACAAAGATAGAGTGCTTAAACATACTGTATTTTAAGTGTTAAAGGAATTTTTTTAAAAAATTTGTCTATAAAAGTAAACTCATTAAGTTTTTAAAATTTATTATCTATTTGGAAACCTAGTAACTTTAATTTTAGCTAAAATTTAGTCATCACTATCCTGTAAATGTAAACATAACTAAAACTTAAGTTGGCTCAGGAAATGTAATATGACTATTTTCTACCTTTTAATTACTTATGAATACTTATAGTTAAGTTCTAAATTTAAGGCTTCTGATAACACTTTTGTGAGCGGTCAAGTTTTATAAGGGAGCCTAGAGAATCAATGCATAGTGAGGAATAATTAACTTTTGGAACCTTTTCTGAATACGTATGGCAAACATTTTGATCAATATCCATTTCAATATCAATTTTCTCTTTAGGTTTTATTTCGAAATTCTGAGTTGTCCGTTGCCCTGATTCACACGAATATGCTCTATCACCTGTTCGAGTATGAACATACATGTTACTTTTTGAATTATTATAAAATGTGACTTTTCTTGGTGCGCTCTTTGTGACATTCTCAAGACCATAAGTTTTTAAGAGTTGCTCTTTTAAGTTAATTGGTGCAATGCATTTAACATGTAAATCAGTTTTAACATCCATCCAACCTCTCTTTCTATCAAAAATATTTCCATGAGGTCGAGCCTTAACTTCAACACGCACAGTATCCATATTAGTTTTTGCTTTTTCTATAATATCTAATGTTTTTTTATATTCTTCCTTCAGACGATCTTCTAATTGTTTATCATTATTTTTTCTGTAAGCATCCGGCTAACACAGCCTTACCAAGCGATCCTATAAACCTTAATTTAGTTCCCACCTAAAAACAAGTGGGGACTTAATCCATGAACATGGATATATATTCAGCAACACCTCCTGTTGCTAAAAAACGCCGAAAATACAGCAAAGAATTCAAACTCAGTATTGTCAATGCCTGCAAAAATCCTAATACCTCGATCGCTTCGGTCGCACTGCAACATAGTATTAATGCCAACCTTGTCAGTCGTTGGATCAGGATCTTCAGCCATCATGAGGGTGCCGTGCAGGATCCTACTCATGTGAATCCAGCATTTATTGCTTTGCCTTACACTGCTGCAATCAGCCAACCTATTGATGAGAGGATCACGTTGTGTATCACCGTGCCTCATACGAATAATGATATTCAGCTAAAATGGCAGACATCAGAAATACCTGCCTTGGCAGAATTACTCAAGGCACTTGCAACATGATCCGCATTGATGAAATCTGGTTGTCTACTCAGCCCATGGACATGCGTGCAGGTATGGATACGACCATGGCTCAGGTGGTGAGAGCCTTTGGCTACATCAAACCGCATTGTGCTTACCTGTTCTGTAATAAACGTGGCCATCGCATGAAAGTGCTGGTACATGATGGATTGGGCATCTG
This sequence comes from Acinetobacter sp. CIP 102136, assembly GCF_000369685.1. Taxonomy (GTDB): domain Bacteria; phylum Pseudomonadota; class Gammaproteobacteria; order Pseudomonadales; family Moraxellaceae; genus Acinetobacter; species Acinetobacter fasciculus. Next base: position 1,507,964 of record NZ_KB850142.1, on the reverse strand, counting down.
GCTGTGTGCCCGGCGGCTGGAACAGGGCAAATTTCACTGGGCTCAAGTTCACCAAGGTGAAACCGTGGCCCTCAGCCCGGAACAGTTACAGGCACTGATCCAAGGTTTGCCCTGGCAGCGCATTGGACGACAGCAGGTGGTGACGATGCTTTAAACCAGGCTCGACCATTCTGCTATTCTCCAAACGTTCTATTTCATTCTTCTCATGACCTCAGGCATACTGCGGTCATGAATACGCTGCCTGACTTAAGCCAACTGACCCATGAACAACTGCTGGAATTCACCAGGCAGTTGGCGCTGCAGCATCAGTCTCTAGCACAATCAAACCAACAATTGGATGCCAAAGTTCAACATCTTTCTATTCTCAATCAAAAATACGAGCATGAACTGGCGCTGTTTAAAAAGCACAAATTCGCCCAAAAGAATGAACACTTAACGGCAAAACAAATCCATCTGTGGGATGAAGCGGTTGAAGAAGATATTGCCGCGGTTGATCTAGAACTGGAACGGCTAAATGCAGATAAAACCAATGCAGCGACACAGAAAGCCAAAACCAATAAACCTAAACGTCGACCACTGCCAGATCATCTACACACCATCCGTATTGAGCATGAACCTGCATCAACCCAATGTGCTTGTGGCTGCCAACTCCGTCGTATCGGCGAAGATGTCAGTGAAAAACTGCATTTCAGACCGGCACAGTTCTATAAGGAACAGCATGTGCGTGGTAAATGGGTCTGTGATCAGTGTGACACTCTGACTCAGCAAGCGATGCCCGCCTATGTGATTGATAAAGGCATTGCTTCACCTGAATTGCTCAGCCATGTGCTGGTATCGAAGTATGCCGATCATTTGCCGCTGTACCGTCAGCGCCTGATCTATCAGCGGGCTGGCATTGATCTGTCCAGATCCACTTTATCTGACTGGATAGGTCGCTGCGGTGTAGAACTGGAACCTCTGGCCAATGCCTTAAAAGAGGTGGTGCTGCAACAGCGGGTGCTGCATGCAGATGAAACACCGGTCACCATCATGCGGATGGGTGAGAATAATAAAAAACCGAAGAAAGGTTATGTCTGGGCCTATGCCACCACACAGTATAATCCAGTTCAGGCGGTGATCTATGACTTTCAGGATAGTCGTTCAGGCCAGCATGCTGAAGAGTTCTTGAAAGGCTGGCAGGGCTATCTAGTCTGTGATGATTACAGTGGTTATAAAGCACGTTTTAAATCAGGCCAGGTGATTGAGGTGGGGTGCATGGCCCATGCACGTCGTAAATTCCATGAACTGCATGTAACTGGGAAAAGTCAGGTTGCTGAACAGGCCTTAGTGCTGATTCAGAAACTGTATGCGATAGAAGCAGAACTCAGGAAAAAGACCGATGGTACAGCGGAAGACCGCCGCGAATACCGACAACAGCATAGTCAACCAGTGATGCAACAACTATATGAATGGCTCAACCAACATCATCTGACAGTGCCATCGAGTTCTCCCACCGCCAAGGCTATCAATTACACTCTGAAGCGTTGGCCAGCCTTAAGCCGCTATCTGGATGATGGCAATCTACCGATATGCAACAATTGGGTAGAGAATCAGATGCGTCCCTGGGCGTTGGGACGCAAGAACTGGCTGTTTGCAGGTTCGCTGCGCAGTGGTCAGCGAGCGGCAAACATCATGACTTTAATCCAGTCAGCAAAGCTGAATGGCTTGGATCCGTATGCCTATTTAAGTGATGTGCTGAAAAGGTTACCGACACACAAAGTGACCCAAATTGAAGAATTGCTGCCGCACTGCTGGAAACCTAAATCGAATTAAAAAATAGGTATGGGATTCAGCGGACGCTTACATTTCTTCAAGCTGAGGTGATGCTGTAGCTTTAGAGATAAAATTAATTAAATAGCGACAAACAGATTTACACATTTCAAAAATCATTTTTTCAGCCATAGCTACTGCTTCTTCATTTGAAGATTTTTCCTTTTCTTGAATTATAGAAATCATGAACTCCTTTAAGTCATTATCGGATTTCATCAATACATCTAAGAAAAAGGATAGAGACTTGAGACCTAAGCTATAACTAGAATCTAGTAAATTCTCTAGTCTACTGCGGTTGAAAGATCCATATTTGTTCTTCGCTATCTGCCCTAGTACTTCAAGACATCTAAAAATAGTATGAGCTTCATTAATTTCATTGAGTTCAATATTTTGATCAAGGCTATCTTTAATTTCACTATTATTTTCTTTGTTATCAAGGGAATTAATAGCGGATTCTAAAACGTCTTCTGATTCTGGTCTGTTATCTTTTAAAGTGAGTTGTTTACTTCTTTCATCATATATATTTTTATTTTCTAAACGAATTTGTTTAATTTCCTGATTTAAAATTTGTTTAAATTTTAAATTTAAATCTTGATTTTGATCAAGGGTTAAGTAATGAGGTGTGCTATTTATTAATAGATTTGAACTGTAATCTAAAATATTGTCAATAAAATCAGTAGAATTTGAGTGATGAACCAAAAATATTAGAATATTAGCACTTTCTTCTGTATGAATAGTGTCGCATAGTTCTTTAATTAAACTAGTAAGAGTATTTTGGTTGGTAGCTATATATTTTGAGCAAGAAAAGTAATATATATATTTTTGTGAAAAAATATAATCTAAATTTTCATCTAAATATAAAATATTTGATTCAATTAGTGTTTTTTTGATATCTAAATTAATAACATAATCTTTATGATAGTCTTTAATTAAATTATCTAATCTTTCATTGGATATACTTTTGGCTCTATTTTCAAACATGTTGTATGAAAGATGGGATAAAAAATTTAAAATACTATCAAAGTCATGATGATTTACATTTGACTTATGTAATAGACTTAAAATTAGTGTGTTATAACAATGTCCATAAGAAGTTAGAGAGAAGTCTCTAGAAACATTTAAATTATCTAAGGTCTGAATAATAGTAAGAATATACATTGGCTTAGCGTCCATTACATTCTTTCTAAGTAACAGATCAAAATGATTAGTAACAGTATCAATTTTCCTTAAAAAATCTGCATCATTTTGTACATAAGGAGTTTCAATTCCAATCCCATACCACTTACTATATAGCTCATTTCTTTTAACGTGACCTAGATTTTTTATTTCAAAAATTTCAAAATTTACATTTAAATGTTTTGATCTATCTCCAAAAAAATATTGTTTATCTACAAAAAAATAAATTTTCTTAAAAAAACTAGTTATAGACTTTAAAAAATCATTTTCATATTTTTCACTAATTTGTAAATTATGGAAGTCGTCAATTAATAAAACAAAATTTTCTAGATTCTTATCATATTCAATATTATATTTATTTGAACAAATTTTAAGAAGTTGCTCTGCACTATAATGTTTAATATCTGTTGACTTTAAAGTGACGACTTGATAACCCTTTTTAAATAAATCGTGAGAATATTTTTTTAATAAGGCAGTTTTTCCAGATTTATCTGATCCGATAAAATAACAATAATTATATTTTTCGAGAATACTTTCTGAAGAAATTTGTTTGTAGTTAATTACATCATTACTATTTATATGTTCCAAATCAGGATAAATAAAAACATCATCCAGGATCACATGATCTTTATGAGGATGTTTTATACTTATTCCTAGGTCATGAATGTAATTATGAAATTTTTCAGATTGGTCAAAGATCAGAGCTGATGCTAGATGATCTTTTTTTTTTTCAATATCTACAGTTCTATTTCTCTCAATTTGACTCATCAATTGATCTACTACTGTTAAATAGACAGAACTTATATTCTCATACTTTGATACAGGACCACCATCTTCAGGAGCACATTTTATTTTTCCAAAATATGTTCTTTTCCAAAGGCAATCCTCAGCAATAATTGGAAAAATTTTAGAGTTATCAATTACTTGCTTTTCAATTGCAACTTCTAACTCTTTTCTAATACAGTAATCTGAGTTTAAATATTCTGTACTAACTAAACACACGACTATATCTGCAGATTGAAGATGTTCTTGGATAGTTCCATCTAAATCCTGACCTATGTCAACTTGTTGATCTGTAAAGATTTCTATATTATTGAATTTAGCAATAGCGCCTAAATGGGACATTAATGCATTGAAGTGAATGTCATTTGCATGACAATAACTAATAAAAATTTTAGTAGAATGTTCCATATTTTTTTTGTTTAAGAAGATATTATTTATATATTACAAAATAAAACAAACCAATAACAGTTGTTTTAATCTTTTTTAAATCAGAGTTGGATGGGAATCCAGAATGCGAATTAGAGTCGCTGCAGGACCAGTAGGATAGCGACGACATTATCCCAGTTAAACAAAAATAATTAAGATAAAAATATCTAGATTTTTTATTAATTTAGGATATATTTATTAATGTTGACTTATTGAACCGCTGCCAAACTCTGGCAAACATCTCAATGAGGCTTCCCGAGTAGTGCACATCACACCGATATCAGCAGGGAACTTGACACGATGGAC